>NZ_JAKRNH010000069.1:0-12757 GCF_022346985.1 Micrococcus sp. ACRRV | reverse complement strand
GCGGGGGGCGTCGGGCACCCAGGCGGGCATGGTCCCTCCTGCGTCGGCTCGGGGACGGGTCCCGCCATTCCAGCCCCGAGCCGTACCCGCCCGCTCGGCCCCGTCCTGCTGCCGTGGACGACGCGCCGGGCCGCGGCACCCTGTGCAGGAGAGGTCCGCGCCGGCCCCGCCCGCGCCCCGCTCAGCCCTCGAGGACCGCGCGGCTGCCGGCGTCGATCAGCGGGGCGCGCGCCCAGGGCTCGTCCCACCCGGCCAGCTCGAGGACCCGGCTGAGCAGCGCCGCGGTGAAGCCCCACACCAGGCGGTCGCCGGCCAGGAACCCGGGGGTCTCGCCGCGCCGGCCCCCCGGGCGCCGCACCCGCACCCGGTTCGCGGGGGCGGCGAGGTCCGCCACGGGCACCCGGAACACGGCCGTGGCCTCGTTGTGGTCCACGACGGCCACGCGGGAGGGGTCCCGCCACCAGCCGACCACGGGGTGCACCACGTACCCGGAGACCACCACGGGCACCGGGGGCAGCACGCCGAGCACCTCGACGCCCGCCGGGTCCAGGCCGGTCTCCTCCTGCGCCTCGCGCAGGGCGGTCGCCACCACGTCGGCGTCCTGGGCCTCCACCCCGCCGCCCGGGAACGCGACCTGGCCCGCGTGGGTGCGCAGGCCGGCGGCGCGCTGGGTCAGCAGCACGTCCACGGCGGGACTCACCCCGCACGCGCGCCCGTCGTGGGCGGCGGGGACGTCGTCGAGCTCACCCACGAGGATCAGCACGGCCGACGCCCGGGGGCGAGCCGCCCGGGGCCAGTCGAAGCCCCAGACCGGAACGGACGACGCCGGGATCGTCGTGAGGCCCGCCTCGTCGTCGCCGGCGACGGGGGCCACGCCGTGCTCGGCCACGATCCGCTGCAGGTCCGCCCGGGCGGAGGCGGAGGAGGGCGAGGACGGGGGCAGGGGCGGGATGCTCATGCGCCCCACGCTAGCCCGCGGCTCACCCCACGAGCAGCCGCACCGCCAGCACGGCCATGACGACGGCGATCACGCCGTCGAGCACCCGCCAGGCGGTCGGGCTGGCGAGGGGCGTGGCCAGCAGGCGAGCACCGTAGCCGAGAGCGGAGAACCACAGCACGGACCCCAGCGCAGCGCCTCCAGCAGCCACGGCACCGCGGTCACCAGGACGCCCACGCCCGCGGTGCCGGCGGCGATCAGCACGGCGTCGGAGAGCAGGCAGACCAGGACCACCAGCCCGACGTGCTCGCGGCGCACGCCCTGGCGCAGCACGAAGGCGTTCTGGGCACCGATCGCGACGATCAGCGCGAGCCCGGCGAGCAGTCCGGTGAGGGCGTGGGTCCACATGGGGCCCGACCCTAGCGGCCCCCCGGCCGCCTCAGGCATCCAGCGTCCATCCCTCGTCACGCAGCTGGCGGCGGGTGGCGCCGGCCCGCATGCGGGCGAGCAGCTCCTCCCGACCCGGCTTGAGCTCGTAGGAGAGCAGTGCGCGGGCCGCCTCCGGCTCGGTCTCCCCCGCCCCGTAGGAGGGGCACCAGCGGGCGATCGGGCACGCCCCGCACGCCGGCTTCCGGGCGTGGCACACGCGTCGCCCGTGGAACACGAGGTGGTGGGAGAGCATCGTCCAGTCCCTCGGCGGGAACAGGGCGGCGACGGCGTGCTCCACCTTCACGGGATCGGTCTCCTCCGTGAACCCCAGCCGGCGGGCCAGCCGCCCGAAGTGCGTGTCCACGGTGATCCCGGGTCGTCCGAACGCGTTGCCGAGCACCACGAACGCCGTCTTCCGCCCGACGCCGGGCAGGGTCACCAGGTCCTCGAGGCGGTCCGGCACCTCCCCGTCGAAGCGCTCCACGAGCTCCCGGGACAGGCGCAGGACCGCCGACGCCTTGTTCTTGTAGAAGCCGGTGGGGCGCACGAGCTCCTGCAGCTCGACCTCGTCGGCGCCCGCCATGGCGACGGCGTCGGGGAACCGGGCGAACAGCGCCGGGGTGACGGCGTTCACGCGCACGTCCGTGGTCTGGGCGGAGAGCACGGTGGCCACGAGCAGCTCGAACGGGGTCTCGAAGTCGAGCTCCGCCACCGCGTACGGGTACGCCTCGGCCAGGGCACGGTCGATCCGCCGGGCCCGCCGGGTCAGGGCCAGGGGCGTCTCGCCGGTGGGCGTCGTCGTGTCGGCCGGGGCCATGGGTCCTCCTCGTCGCGTCCGCCGGGCGCCCTCCCCGGGGTGCCCCGGCCATCGTACGGAGGCGGGGCCGGCGACGTGATCCGTCACGCGGGGGCGCGGGCTTGAACGCCACCCGCTCTCGGCGTCTACTGTGACCCTCAGCACTCACCGTGCCGCGCGTCACACCGGCGCGGCGCCCCCCGCCCGACACCAGGAGGACCTTCGTGGACGAGACACGCGCCACCTATCCGCCGTCCGAGCAGTTCGCCGCGCAGGCCGTGGCCGGCGCCGACCTCTACGAGGAGGCCGCTGCCGACCGCCTCGCCTACTGGGCGCGTCGCGCCCGCGAGCACCTCCACTGGGAGCAGGACTTCACCCAGGTGCTGGACTGGTCCGACGCCCCGTTCGCCAGGTGGTTCGCCGACGGCACCACCAACGCCGCCTACAACGCCCTGGACCGCCACGTGGAGGCCGGGCGCGGGGACCGCACCGCGATCGTCTTCGAGGGCGAGCCCGGCGACACCCGCACCTACACCTACGCCGACCTGGCCGCCGAGGTCCGCCGCGCCGCCAACGCCTTCGAGTCCCTCGGCGTGGCCAAGGGCGACCGCGTGGCCGTGTACCTGCCGATGATCCCCGAGGCCGTCATCACCATGCTCGCCTGCGCGCGCATCGGCGCGGTGCACTCCGTGGTGTTCGGCGGCTTCTCCGCGGACGCCCTCCGCTCCCGCGTCGACGACGCCGAGGCCAAGCTCGTCGTCACCGCCGACGGCTCCTTCCGCCGCGGCAGGCCCTCCATGCTCAAGCCCGCCGTGGACCAGGCGCTCTCCGCCGAGGGCCACACCGTCGAGCACGTCGTCGTGGTCCGCCGCAACGAGGCCGACGTCGACTGGACCGAAGGCCGGGACCTGTGGTGGCACGACGTCGTCCCCACCGCCTCCGACGAGCACGAGGTCGTGTGGCACGAGGCCGAGCACCCGCTGTTCATCCTCTACACGTCCGGCACCACCGGGAAGCCCAAGGGCATCCTCCACACCACCGGCGGCTACCTCGTGCAGACCGCCGCCACCCACCACGACACCTTCGACCTCCACGCGGACACGGACGTGTACTGGTGCACCGCCGACGTCGGCTGGGTGACCGGGCACTCCTACGTCGCCTACGCGCCCCTGGTGAACGGCGCCACCCAGGTCATCTACGAGGGCACCCCGGACTCCCCGCACCAGGGGCGCTGGTGGGAGATCGTGCAGAAGCACGGGGTGACGATCCTCTACACCGCGCCGACCGCCATCCGCACCTTCATGAAGTGGGGCCGGCAGATCCCGGACGGCTACGACCTCTCCTCCCTGCGCGTGCTCGGCACCGTCGGCGAGGCCATCAACCCCGAGGCGTGGCGCTGGTTCCACGACGTCATCGGCGGCGGCCGCTGCCCCATCGTGGACACCTGGTGGCAGACCGAGACCGGCGCCCACATGCTCACCCCGCTGCCCGGCGTCACCGAGCTCAAGCCCGGCTCCGCCCAGCGGCCGGTGCCCGGCGTCGTCCTCGAGGTGGTGGACGAGCTCGGCGAGCCCATGGAGGGCAGCACTGCACCCGGCTTCCTCGTGGCACGCGAGCCGTGGCCGTCCATGCTCCGGGGCATCTGGGGCGACCCGGAGCGCTTCAAGGAGACCTATTGGTCCCGCTTCCCGGGCATGTACTTCGCCGGCGACGGCGCCCAGTACGACGAGGACGGGGACATCTGGCTGCTCGGCCGCGTGGACGACGTCATGAACGTCTCCGGGCACCGCCTGTCCACCACGGAGATCGAGTCCTCCCTCGTGGCACACCCGAAGGTGGCGGAGTCCGCCGTGGTCGGCGCCGCAGACGAGACCACGGGTGAGGCCGTCGTCGCGTTCGTGCTGCTCACCGAGGAGGCCACGGCCGCCGGCGAGGACGTCGAGGCCGTGCAGGAGGAGCTGCGCCAGCACGTGGGCAAGGACATCGGCCCGATCGCCAAGCCCAAGCGCGTGCTCGTGGTCCCGGAGCTGCCGAAGACCCGCTCCGGCAAGATCATGCGCCGCCTCCTCAAGGACGTCGCCGAGGGCCGCCGTCCCGGCGACGCCACGACCCTGGCCGACCCCACCGTGATGGACCGCATCACGGAGGCCGTCGGCTCCTGAGCCCCCGCACCCCGGCCGGCGCGGGGCACCCCCGTCCGGCGCGTCGTGTGCACGACTCGCCGCACCGGCGCCGTCGCCGGCGGCGAGCCGTGAACACCACGGGGACGGGGACGGGGACCGCTGAGACGACGACGCCCGCCTCCCTTCCGGGAGGCGGGCGTCGTCGTCGGGTGCGCGGACTCAGAGGGTGTGGTCGACGTCCACGGCGTCCGCGAGCGTGCCGGAGGTCTCGTCCGGGTGCTTCAGCAGGTGGACGGCGGAGAGGACGAGGCCGCCCCAGACCGTGAGCATGGCGATGACCATCATGATGAGCGCCGGGGTGTGCATGTCAGGACTCCTTCGAGGCGACGGGGGCGGTGTGGTCGATCTCGTTGACCGACTCCTCCGCGTGCAGGCTGGACTTGTGGGACCACGGGATCAGGGAGAGCAGGACCGCCAGGACGACGGACCCGATGGCCAGCCCCCAGCCGTAGACCGCCAGGAAGTCCGTCGGGTAGCCGCCGTACGGGGTGGCGGCGTTCTCGCGGATCCACTCGATCCACATCCAGCCCAGCAGCACGGGCATCACCACGCCCACGAGGATCCGGTACACGCGGCCCACGCGGAAGGACGAGACCGAGTTCAGGTGCGCCACCAGTTCGCCGCCGCGCCGGGCGATCCACATCACGGCGATCACGGCCACGAGGGCGGCGCCCACGATGCCGAAGTTGTTCGCGAACGCGTCCATGGTGTCCAGCATGGCCACGCCGGTGGTGGTGGAGAACAGCGAGATCGAGATGACGGCGGAGATCCCGACGACGACGAGCACGGCGGTCCAGCGACCCCAGCCGAGCTTGTCCTTCACGGCGGAGACGACGACCTCGAGGATGGAGATCAGCGAGGTGAAGCCGGCGATCACCAGCGACGCGAAGAACAGCACGCCGATGAGCGCGCCGGCCGGGGCCTGCGTGATGAGGGTCGGGAAGGCGATGAACGCCAGGCCGATGCCGGAGCCGGCCACCTCGGACACCTGTACGCCGGAGGCCTGCGCCATGAAGCCCAGCGCGGAGAACACGCCGATGCCGGCGAGGATCTCGAAGCCGGAGTTGGAGAAGCCCACCACCAGGCCGGAGGCCGTGAGGTTGGTGCGCTTCTTCAGGTAGGAGGCGTAGGTGATCATGATGCCGAAGCCCACGGACAGGGAGAAGAAGATCTGCCCGTAGGCGGCGATCCACACCCCGGGCTCCTTCAGGGCGGCCCAGTTCGGGGTGAAGAGGGCGTCGAGGCCCTGCACGGCGCCGGGCAGGGTGAGCGAGATGATCACCAGCACCACGAACATGACCACGAGCAGCGGGATGCCGATCATGGAGGCCAGGGCCACGCCGCGGCGGATGCCCAGGCCCATGATGAGCAGCAGCACCCCCCACACGGCGACCATCGGCCAGAACACGCCGGGCACGATGTCGAAGGACGGGTTCGGGTCCTTCACCTGCTGCAGGTAGGTGCTGAAGAGGAAGCCCTCGGGGTCATCGCCCCACCGCTGGTCCAGGGAGAACCAGGTGTACATGATCGACCAGGCGATGATGGCCGCGTAGTACACGCCGATCACCGCGCAGATCAGCACCTGCCACCAGCCGATGGCCTCGGTCCAGCGGCTCATCCGGCGGAACGCCATGGGGGCGGAGCCGCGGAAGCGGTGGCCGATCGCGTAGTCCAGGAACAGCAGCGGGATGCCGGCGGTCAGCAGGGCCACCAGGTAGGGGATGACGAAGGCGCCGCCGCCGTGCTCGTAGGCGACGTACGGGAAGCGCCAGATGTTGCCGAGGCCCACCGCGGAGCCGATGGCCGCGAGGATGAAGGCCCACCGGCCGGTGAACTCCTCGCGGGTGCGCGACGGTGCCGCCGTCGCGCCAGTGGACGTGGACATGGGAGGACCTCCAGGGGGTCGCGGCTCCGCGCGCGGATGCGCGGCGGCCACCGGTGCGTCTGAAAGGGCACACCGTACTCCACGTCCCGCCGCGTGGGCCCGGACGGTCCACATGCTGGAACCCTCCCGGTTCGGACATCGGGCGGCCCCCGCCGCGGCTCAGGCGCGCACGGCCTCCCGCCCGCCCCGGCCCGGCTCGGGGAGCACGGGGGCGATCGCCTCGGCGACGAACAGGCGCGCCTGGGTCCCGAGGTCGGCGGCGGCCTGGCGCACCGGCTCGGGCGTCAGGTGCTCCGCCGCGGCCACCACGCGGGAACGGCCGGCCTCGTCCGCCGCGTCGGCCGGAAGCAGGGGCCGTGCCACGGGCGCCGCCAGCGCGATCACGACGGCGGCGACCGCCAGGCCGGCCACGCCGCCGAGCAGCCCGTCGGCCCGCGACAGGGCGCCGCGGCCGAGGGCCCGACGCACGGCCGCGCCGATCCGCAGCCCGATCCCCTGCCCGAGGACCACCAGGAGCACGCCGGCCGCCACGACGGCGAGCGGCCGCCACGCGGGGTCCGGCACCAGCCCGCCCAGGGGGACGGCGAACAGCACCGCCGCCGCGACGCCGGCCAGCAGCCCCAGCGCCGAGCCGAGCGTCAGCGCGAGCCCGCGCCGCAGCCCCGAGGCCAGGGCCAGGAGCAGCACGAGGGCCAGGACGGCGTCGATCCAGGTGGGGGCGGTGGTCATGGTCGGTCTCCTTCCCGCGGGCCGGCCGGGGGGCCGGGTGGCGCGTGGACCCCCACGCTAACCAGCCCGCCTGGACGCAGGCTCGGAGACCGCCGCGACTCGGCAGGGACAGTGCGATGGGGCACAATGGCACCGACATCCCGGGCGCGCCGCGCCCGCGGCTCGCGGTATCGCAGAAGGGACGCGCACGCATGGATCTCGAGGTTCTCAGGAAGGCCCCGCTCTTCACCAACCTGGACGACGAGGTGTTCTCCATCCTCACCTCCGAGCTCACCGAGGTGGAGCTCTCCCGCGGCGCCTCCGCCTTCCACGAGGGCGATCAGGGCGACCAGCTCTACGTGATCATGTCCGGCAAGATCAAGCTGGGCCGCACCGCGTCCGACGGCCGCGAGAACCTCGTCGCCGTGCTCGGACCGGGCGAGATCTTCGGCGAGATGGCGCTCTTCAACCCGGCGCCCCGCTCCGCCACCGCCACGGCCGTCTCCGCCGCGCGCCTGGCCGGCCTGCGCCACGAGAACCTGCGCCGCGCCATCGCCTCCTCCCCGGACGTGTCCCTGCAGCTGCTCCAGGCCCTCGCCCAGCGCCTGTCCAAGACCAACGAGTCCCTGGCGGACCTCGTCTTCTCGGACGTCCCCGGCCGCGTGGCCAAGGCCCTGCTGGACCTCGCCGACCGCTTCGGCCGCCCCGCCGCCGACGGCCTCCTCGTGGCCCACGACCTCACCCAGGAGGAGCTCGCCCAGCTCGTCGGCGCCTCCCGCGAGACCGTGAACAAGGCCCTGGCCGAGTTCGTGCAGCGCGGCTGGATCCGCCTGGAGAACCGCGCCGTGGTCATCCTCGACCTGCAGCGCCTGCGCCAGCGCTCCCGCTGACCCCCGCCACGACGACGGCCCGCCCCGGCAGGGGGCGGGCCGTCGTCGTCCGCGGACCTCGTCGGACCTCCTCGGTCTGCCGCGGGCCGGTCAGCCGACCGGGTCCACGCGCTCGGCGACGGTGTAGAGCGCGCCGGTGGCGAGGTCGTCGTGCTCGGCCTCGGTCCGCAGCTTCACCACGGGCACGGGGCCGCGGCAGCCGGCGGGGGACAGCAGGAACCCGGCGGCGGTGCGGTGCTCGGCCACGCGGCGCAGCACCAGCTGGGTCATCGGCGTGGACACCTCCTCCAGCGCGACGACGCCGGACTCCCCCAGCCAGCCGTCGGGCCCGGGCAGGGCGGCCGGCTCGGAGAGGAGCCGCCGCGCGGAGAACCACCCCTGCAGCACCGGCCCCTCCGGGCGGTGCACGAGCTCCTGCTGCGGGGGCAGGGCGGCGGCGAAGACCACGGTGTCGAAGCGGCGCGGGCTGTGCGGGGCGGAGAGCCAGCGACCGACGCCGCGGAGCAGGTCCGTACGGAGCCCCAGGCCGCGGTCGCCGAGCAGGCGCGGCAGGGACTCGTCCCCCTCCTCGAGGGACGAGCGGCTGGCGCCCCAGGTCTCCCCGCGGGCGTCCTGGACGAGGTCCATGTCCGCCGGTCCGGCCAGCAGCACGCCGGACTCCTCGAAGAGCTCGCGCACGGCGGCCACCACGTGCTGGCGCACCCGGCGGCGGTCCGCCAGGCCCAGCGCACGCGCCCACTCGTCGGGGGCGGGGCCGTACCAGGTGCAGGGGTCGGCGTCGGAGTCCACGAGGGAGCCGCCGGGGAGGCCGATCCGGCCGAGCGGGGTGCGGCCGGACCGGTGGCGCAGCAGCACCTCGACGCCGTCGGCACCGTCCCGCACCAGCACCACCGCGGAGGCGGGACGGGCGGGGCGGACCTGGCGGTGGCGCTGGGCCAGCCACTGACGGGTCAGCTCCTCCTCGTGCCCGGGGACGCGGACGCGGGGGGCGTCCGGTTCAGCGGACACGGACGGTGATCTCCACCTCGACCGGCGAGTCCAGGGGCAGCACGGCCACCCCGACGGCGGAGCGCGCGTGGCGGCCCGCCTCGCCGAAGATCTCTGCGAGCACGTCCGAGGCGCCGTTGACGACGGCCGGCTGGGCCGTGAAGTCGGGGGCGGAGGCGACGAACCCGACCACCTTGACCACCTGCACGACCGCCTCGAGGTCGCCCACGAGCTCGTGCACGGCGGCCACGGCGTTCACCGCGGCGGTGCGGGCCAGCTCCTGCGCCTGTTCCAGCGTGACCTCGGCGCCGACCTTGCCCGTGCGCGGCAGGGCGCCGGCCACGAACGGCAGCTGCCCGGAGGTCAGGACGAGGTCCCCGTCCCGCACGGCGGGCACGTAGGAGCCCACCGGGGCGGCGACGGCCGGACGCTCGATCCCGAGCGCGGCGAGGCGCTCGGCCGCGGGGCCGCCCCCCCAGGCGTTCTGCCCGGCCATGCTCACGCGTCCTTCGGGCGCTTGAGGTAGGCCACCGGGTTGGCACCCTCCGGGCCGGGGATCACGGTGACGAGCTCCCAGCCGTCCTCGCCCCACTGGTCGAGGATCTGCTTGGTCGCGTGGATGAGGAGGGGGATGGTGGCGTACTCCCACTGGATGCGCTGAGTCATGGGGCCAGCCTAGCGAGGGGCTCCGTCCCAGGGACGGGCGATACACTTCCCGCCATGGCCTCCCGCTCGTCACGCCTCCCCGCGCGCTCCTCCGCCCTGGGGCGGCTGCTGTCCTTCCTGGGCCTCTCGGCCCTCGCCGGCCTCCTCGTCGCAGGGCTGATGATGCCCGCCGCCGGCGCCACCGGCATCGTCTTCGCCTCCGGCCGGGACATGCTGGACGAGCTGCCGGACCAGCTGCCGGCGGAGCCCGTGTCCATGCCGTCGAAGATCTACTCGGCGGACGGCGAGCTGATCGCGACGTTCTTCCAGGAGAACCGCCAGCCGGTGCCCCTGGACCAGATCTCCCCGTACATGCGCAACGCGATCGTCGCCATCGAGGACGAGCGCTTCTACCAGCACGACGGCGTGGACGCGAAGGGCCTGGTCCGCGCGATGGTGAACAACGTGTCCTCGTCGTCGACGCAGGGTGCCTCCACGCTGACCCAGCAGTTCGTCAACAACATGCTGATCAACTCGCAGCAGGTCCGCGGCGACTCCCGCCTGACCCTCTCCGGCACCAAGCAGGCCTCGGACAAGGTCAAGGAGATCAAGCTCGCGGTGGCCGTCGAGAAGCAGATGTCCAAGGACCAGATCCTCGAGGGCTACCTGAACCTCGTGCTGTTCCAGGGCCGCGCCTACGGCATCGAGGCCGCCTCCCAGTACGTGTTCGGCAAGTCCGCCAAGGACCTGGAGCTGTGGGAGGCCGCCACCCTGGCCGGCATGGTGCAGTCCCCCACCCGCTTCAACCCCGCCCGCAACCCGGAGGGCACCACGGCACGCCGCAACACGGTGCTCAAGGCCATGCTCAAGAACGGGTACATCTCCCAGGAGGAGCACGACCACGCGGTCGCCCAGCCCCTCACCTACACCATGAAGGGGCAGTCCACCGGCTGCCTGAGCGCCGCCTTCGGCGCGTACTTCTGCGACTACGTGGAGCGCCAGATCCTGGCCGACCCGACCTTCGGCCCGGACACGGCCTCCCGCCAGGCCCTGCTGGACCGCGGCGGCCTGACCATCCGCACGACGATCGACTCGAACCTGCAGAAGAAGGCGGAGGAGCTCACCCGCCGCGTGATCCCGAACAACGAGTCCCTCGGTGCCGGCCACTCGCTGATCTCCCTGCGCCCCGGCTCCGGCGACATCGTCACGATGGCGCAGAACACCGAGTACTCCATCCAGGACGAGCTCGGCAAGACGACCCTGAACCTCAACGTGGACGCCAAGTGGGGCGGCGGCACGGGCTTCGCCGCGGGCTCCACCTTCAAGCCGTTCATCGGCCTGACCTGGCTGCGCAACGGGGGCAAGCTGATCGACTCCGTGGACGGCTCCAAGGACCGCTACCCGCCGGACGCCCGCTTCCAGGCCTCCTGCCTGCCCGGCGGCTACACCACCGCCGGCGGCGGCACGCAGGGCTGGCAGCTGAACAACGTCATCGACGGCATGAAGAAGCGCGACCGCATCGACGAGGGCATCTTCTGGTCGGTCAACACGCCGACCGTGGCCCTGGCCTACCAGATGGACCTCTGCGACATCGTCAACACGCTCACGCAGGTCGGCATCGTCACCGCCAGGGACGGCGCCCCGCTGAGCCCGGCCGAGCCCTCCTTCGTGCTCGGCAAGGACGACGTCTCCCCGATGACCATGGCCGGCGCCTACGCGACCCTCGCCGCGAACGGCAAGTACTGCAAGCCGCGCGCCATCACCGAGGTCACGGACACCACCGGCAACCAGTACACGGTCCCCGCCCCCGAGTGCCGTCAGGTCCTGGACCCGGCTCAGGTGGCCGAGGTGACCCCGCTGCTCCGGCACATCGCCGCGCACAACATCGCCCCGGACGGCACCGGCTACGAGTTCGCCGGCAAGACGGGCACGAACAACAACATGTCCTCCACGTGGTTCATCGGCTACACCACCGAGCTGGCCACGGCCGTCTGGGCCGGCCGCTACACCAGCCAGAAGACCATGCGCGGCGAGACCATCAACGGCGTGGTGCAGAAGGAGTTCTACGGCGCCACCGTCAACGGCGGCACGTGGCTCGAGTGGAACGACATGGCCAAGCGCACCTTCGTCCCCGGGGAGCTGCCGGAGTTCGACGGCCCGCAGTCCGAGGACCCCGCCCTCGAGGGCGACCACCCGGACGGCCGGTTCTACCGGCCGGAGGACATCGACCGCAACGGCGGCACCCCGACCTCGAGCCTCGGCCCGGCCGCCGGCGAGACCGCGTTCTCCAGCGCGGAGAACGCCGCGAAGTTCGAGAGCGGCGTGCTCACCCGATGACGGACGCCCCCGGTCCCCGCCTCCGGCGGCTCACGCGCACGGCCGCGTGGGCCGCCGGAGGCGCGTCGGCCCTCGGTGCGGGCGCCCTGGTCTGGGGCCGGGTCGAGGCGGAGGCCCGGGTGGTCCGCACGCACACGGTGCCCGTGCTCCCCGCCGGAGCGCGCCCGCTGCGCGTCCTGCACCTCTCCGACATCCACCTGCTGCCTCGGCACCGCGGCCGCCTGGAGTGGCTGCGCTCCCTCGCGGACCTGGAGCCGGACCTCGTCGTGGACACGGGGGACAACATCTCCTCCGCCGCGTCCATCCCGCTCCTGCTGGACGCCCTGGCCCCGCTGCTGGCGGTCCCCGGCGTGTTCGTGCCCGGCTCGAACGACTACTTCACGCCCAAGCCCGCCAACCCGCTGCGCTATCTCCGCGGCCCCTCGGAGCTCGAGGCCTCCCGCTCCCGCCTGCCCACGGAGGACCTGTTCTCCGCGTTCCGCGCGGCCGGCTGGACGGACCTGACGGACCGGGCCGCCGACGTCGTGGTGGGCTCCGGCCCGGACGCCGTGCGGATCCGCGCGGCGGGCACGGACGACCCCCACCTCGGCCTGGACCGCTGGCCCGGCTTCGACCTCGCCGACGAGGGGGCCGCGGGCGATGCCCCGCTGCTGCGCCTGGGCGTCACCCACGCCCCGTACCGGCGCGTGCTGGACGCGATGACGGCGGACGGCGCGGACCTGCTGCTCGCCGGGCACACGCACGGCGGTCAGGTGTGCCTGCCGTTCGCGGGCGCGCTGGTGACCAACTGCGACCTGCCCCGCTCGCAGGCCTCCGGCCTGTCCTCGTGGACGGCGGCCGGCCGCACGGTGCCGCTCGAGGTCTCCGCCGGCGTCGTCGGGTCGGCGAACACCGAGTTGACGATCAGGCGGATGACCTGCGTGAAGGCCAGGGCCACCAGGCCGGCGGCGAGGGCGGAGA
>NZ_JAKRNH010000068.1:0-12909 GCF_022346985.1 Micrococcus sp. ACRRV | reverse complement strand
GAAGAAGGCCTGACCGGCCCCTGACGCCCGGACGCCCCCCGCATGACGACGGCGACGCCCCCTGAAGCGGGTGCGTCGCCGTCGTCGCGCGGGCGTCAGGGGCCGGTCAGGCCTTCTTCTCGTCCTTCTTGCCCAGCGGCAGGGCCTTGATGAGGCCGGAGACGAGGCCGCCCTTGCCGTCCTCCGCAGACTGACCGACGTCCTGGCCCTTGGCCGAGGCCGCGACGATCTCGCCGGGGATCTGCGCGGGCAGAGGGCCGAACAGGTCCCGGGAGTTCTTCACCACGGCCTTGGCCATGGCGCGGTTGCCCACCCCGCCGATCACGGCGCCGACGCCGAACGGCACCGCGCGGCCCAGGAAGCCCGCGCCCTGGCGGACGAGGACCTTCTTGACGAACTGCTTCTTGAGCTGCTCGATGGCCACGGCGCCCAGGCCGGCGCCGCCGGCGGCCTGACCGGCCGCGCCGCCGTTCATCATGGCCGCCAGGCCCGCGGCGGAGTCCGGGGTGCCGGTGTTCTTCACGCCGCTCTTCCGGGAGATGTCCTTGAGGAGTTCCTTGGCGTCGTCGCCGAGCATCACGGCCATCACGAGGGCCTTGGAGCGCGCGGGGTCCTTGGTGGTGAGCCCGTGCAGCTCGGCCAGGGACTGCGCGTAGAGGGCGGTGGCCTCGAGGAACGCCACGGTGGCCGCGGCGGAGAGGCCCAGCGCGGCCACGGTGCCGATGCCCGGGACGATCGCGGTGCCGCCCACGGCGGCGCCCGCGCCGGTGGAGGCGGTGACGTACTGGTCCGCGAGGCGCTCGGCGAGCTGCTCCGGGGTCTCCCCCGGGTGGCTCTCGTGCAGGCGCTGGATATTCTTCAGCACCAGCGGGCGCTGGATGTCCAGGGTGGTGAAGACGAGCTTCTCGAAGCCCTCGGTGGGGTTGCCGTTCTCGTCGAAGGCGGACTTCATCGCGAAGTCCTTGGCCTTCCCGGATGCGTACCGTCCGATGATGGAGTTCTTTGCCATGCGGGCCACCGTAGCGGCCCGCCCCCGCGCAGGTCAGGGGATCAGGCCCCGCCGAGCACGTGCTCCAGGAAGATCCGCACGTCCCGGGCCTCCTCCGGGCCGGTGCCGTGCAGGATCCCCGGGTAGGTGCGGGCGGTGAGCAGGGTGTGCTCCTCCGCCCACGCGGCGGTGTGGGCCACGGCGTCCGGGTGGATCACCGGGTCCTGCGCGTCGCGGCCCCAGAAGAACGGGCGCGGCCCCGGGCCCTCGGCGGGCGAGTCCAGGACGGCGAGCAGCTCGTTGTCCACCGCGAACCCGCTCAGCCCCACCCCGCACGCGAACGCCTCGGGACGCAGCCGGATCACGGTCGTCGCCATGGCCATGCCCTGGGAGAAGCCGAGCACGGACACGCTGCGGAACCCGGCGTCGGCCACGGCGTCGTCCGCGAGCGCGTCGTACACGCGGTGGGCGGCGGCGATCACCTGGGCGAAGTCGGACTGCAGGAGCACGTCCAGCAGGAACCAGCCGTGGGCCCCGGGATCGTCCGGGCCCTCGACGGCGGCGGCGTCGATCTCGAAGGGCCCGCGGAGGGCCAGGCCGGTGCAGCGCTCCGGGAGCATGGGGAAGAACCTGCGGGCGGCGCGCACCTCGTTGGAGCCGTAGCCGTGCAGCACGAGGACGAGGTCGGTGCCGGCCCGCTCGTGCTCCGGTCGGGACCAGACGGCGTGCCCGCCGGAGGCCAGCGGCTCGGATTCTGGCGCGGAACCGGTGCTCATGGTTCCATCCTAGGTGTGGGCGCCGCCCCGCCGTCCTCCGCGATCGTGGACGCACGCGCCGACGCCACCCCGGTGGAGCGCACCCTGCGCGGGATGCTCGGCGAGGGCTGAGCGGGGCCGGCGTCGTGAAGTGGTGGGCCCTGCGGGGATCGAACCCGCGACCGGCGGATTAAAAGTCCGATGCTCTGCCAGCTGAGCTAAAGGCCCTCACCCGGTTCCGCGGCGGGGCCGCGCGGGTGCCCTGCCATGGTAGCCGAGGCGCGCCGGGGCTACCCTGGACCGGCCCGGATCCCGGGCCCCGCCCGTCCACTCGGACCGCCGAACCCGACCCGAAGGAGCCCCCATGGCCCACCACCGCGCCCCCGCCGGCCGCGGCGCCAGCTCCACCGCGTCCGGCCTGGTCCGCCCGCACCGGCCCCGCCTGACGGACCCGGGCCTGATCGCTGACCTCGCCGACGGCGAGGACCCGCAGGAGATCGCCGCCGCGGCCTCCCGCCTGGCCCACGCCCTCGTGGCGGGCGGCCGCGCCGAGGAGGACCCCGACGTCGTCGCGCGCCTGGTGGGGCTCGTGCGCGAGGTGGGCGTGGAGACCCTGGCCGGGCTGTGGGCGGACGCCCCCGCCGTGTCCCTGGCCGGGGCGCTGTGGCGCCTGTACGCCCTTCAGGAGGCCACCGCCCGCGACGGCGAGCGCTGGGCCGCCTGGTACCGCGCCGGGCACGCCGCCCACGCCGCACGGGCCGTGGCCGGGGCCGTGGAGCCGCCGGGCCCCGAGGAGCTGCGCCGGCTCACGGACACGATCCTCACGGGCGCGTACCGCTCCGAGCTGGACGTCGCGCTGGAACGGGCCGGCGCCTACGCCCGCGTGGTGGCCCTGGGCCAGGCCGAGCACGCCGCCGCCGCCGAGCACGCGGACCCCGCGCACGCCGCGCGCCTGACCCTGCGCGCCGCCCGGATGATCTCCACGGCGGAGGCGCTGGAGGCCGCCGCTCGATCGTGGCGGGACGGCTCGTTAGACTGATCCGCGACGACGCCGGACCGCAGGTGACCCCGGGCTCCAACATTCTGCCGCCGTGAGCGGCCTTCCGCCGAGAGGCGTCCCGGGTCCGGCGTCGTCCTCGATCCACGGCCGCCCCGCCGGCCCGTCCCCGGAAGGTGGGTGCCGCTGAGCATGACGCCCCGGCCCGCCTGGCTGGTGACACGGGACTCGCCCGCCCTGGGCCACCTCACCGACCTCTGCGACACCCTGGGCCGCGCCGTGCGCGCGGTGGCCCAGGCGGTCGCCGCCGACGGCTCGGAGCGGGACCGCGTGGAGCGCGACCTCTCCGCCCTCGACGCCGCCGCCACGGCCGCCCTCATGGCCTTCCTCACGGCCCTGCGCAGCGCCTACGTCACCCCCGTGCCCCGTCCCGACCTCTACCGCCTCGCCGACGGCGTGAAGACCGCCGCGCACCGCGTGGTCGGCGCCGGCGTGCTGGTCCACCGCGCAGACTTGGACGCCCTCCCCCGGAACGCCGTGGAGCTGCTGGAGACCCTCGGCCGACAGGCGGAGCTGCTCGCCCATGGCACCCGCCAGCTGCGGGACCTGGACGCCCTCGAGGACACCTGGATGCAGCTCGAGCGCGGCATCCGCCGCATGGAACGCCTCATGGTGGACTGGCTCGCCGACCTCGGCACGGACCTGCTCCAGCGTGACTACAACCGCCAGCGCGAGATCGCCTCCGCCCTGCGCGACGCCGTCCTCGCCCTGGACCGCGTCAACACCGACCTCGGCGTGGTGCTGGTCCGTGAGTCCTGACCTGGCGCACCGCCGCGGGGGCAGGGCGTGACCGCGCCGCTCCTGGTCCCGGTGCTGGTCCTGCTGCTGGCGGTCGGGGGGCTGATGGGATTCCGGGACGCCCCGAACGCCGTCGCCCTGGCGGTCCGGTTCCGGGCGCTGACGCCGCGCGTCGCCCTGATCCTGTCCGCCCTGCTGAACGCGGTCGGCGTGCTGCTCGGCGCGCTGATGCTGACCCTGGGGCTGCCCCTGATGGTCGCCGGCGGCACCGCGCACCCGGAGGTCCTGGCCCTCGTGGGGGTGGCCGCCGCGGTGACGCTCGGCTGGGGCGTGCTCGCGTGGCGCTTCCGGGCGCCGACGTCCACCACGCACGCCCTGCTGGCCTCGCTCGCCGCCGCCCACGTCGCGTCCGTGTCGGCGCTCGGCAGCGGCCTGGACCCCGCCTTCGAGAACGGCGCACGGTGGGAGGTGGCAGCGAGCCTGCTGCTGTCCCCGGTCCTCGCCTGGGGCCTGGCACGGCTGACGGCGCGGCCCGTGCTGCGCCTGGCCACCACCGGCACCACCGTGAACGTGCAGCACCGTGCGCGGATCGCCCTGGCGGTCTCCACCGGGCTCATCGCGCTGGGGCACGGCGTGCAGGCGGCGCTGCGCCTGCTCCCCCTGGCGGTGCTCGCGGCGACCGCCGCCGTCGGCACGGGACTGCCCCCGGGGACGGAGCTGAGCGCGGCGTTCGTCGCAGCGGCGGCCGTGCTCGCGGCGGCCGTCGGGATCGGCACCCTGGGCGGGGCATGGGGCATCGCGTGGACCCTCACGGAGCGCCTGGTGATCCTGGACCCGCTGCGCGCCGCCGTCGCCGCCGTGGTGCCGGCCGTCCTGCTCTTCGCCGGCACGATGCTCCTGCACCTGCCCCTGTCCTCCACGCACACGGGCGTGGCGGGGATCGTCGGCGCGGGCCAGACCCAGTCCTACGCGTCCGTGCGGTGGGGCGCGGTGGCGCGGGTGGCCGTGTGGTGGGTGGCGACGCCGCTGGTGTGCGGGTCCCTGGCCTTCGCCGCCGGCGCCGTGCTGCTGCCCCTGCTCGGCTGACACGTCGACGCACACCTCCCCTCACGACGACGCAGGCCCCCCGCCCGGATGTCCGGGCGGGGGGCCTGCGTGCGGGGCCGGGGGTCGGCTCAGCCGAAGCGGCCGGAGACGTAGTCCTCGGTCTGCTGGTTCGACGGGTTGTTGAAGATGGTGTTGGTCTCGGCGTACTCGATGAGCTTGCCCGGCTGGCCGATGCCCTGGATGTTGAAGAACGCGGTCTTGTCCGCCACGCGCGCGGCCTGCTGCATGTTGTGCGTGACGATGATGACCGTGTAGTCCTCCTTGAGCTCGTTGATGAGGTCCTCGACGGCCAGGGTGGAGATCGGGTCCAGGGCCGAGCAGGGCTCGTCCATGAGGATCACGTCCGGCTCGACGGCCACGGACCGGGCGATGCAGAGGCGCTGCTGCTGGCCGCCGGAGAGGCCGGAGCCCGGCTTGTCCAGGCGGTCCTTGACCTCGTTCCAGAGGTTGGCGCCGCGCAGGGACTTCTCCACGATCTCGTCCGCACGGGACGTGGTCAGGCGGGTGCCGTTGAGCTTGTAGCCGGCCAGCACGTTGTCGCGGATGGACATGGTGGGGAACGGGTTCGGGCGCTGGAAGACCATGCCGATCTGGGACCGGACCGTCACCGGGTCGACACCGGGGCCGTAGACGTCCTCGCCGTCGAGGAGCAGCTGGCCCTCGACGTGGGCGCCGGGGAGCACCTCGTGCATGCGGTTGATGGCGCGCAGGAACGTGGTCTTGCCGCAGCCGGACGGGCCGATGAACGCGGTGACGGTGCGGGGGGCGATGTCGATGCTGACGCCCTCGACGGCCTTGAACTTGCCGTAGTAGACGTCGACGTCCTTGGCCTGGATGCGCTTAGACATGGGAGCTTGTTTCCTTTTCGAGGATCGCTGGAGAGCGGGAGTCTGGTGGCCGCGCCGGCCGCCGCCCCGCGCGGGGGCGGCGGTGGCGGCGTCAGCGGCCGGTCTTGGGGGCGAAGGCCTTGGCGACGATGCGCGCGAGGAGGTTCAGCACCATCACGATGATGATGAGGACCAGGGCGGCGGCCCAGGCGCGGGACGTGGAGGCGTCCATGGCCGTGGGCGACGTCGGGGCGACCAGCTGACGGTAGATGTACACCGGGAGGGCGGTCATCCAGTTGTCGAACGGGTTCCAGTTCACCGCGGAGGCGAAGCCGGCGGTCACGAGGATCGGCGCGGTCTCGCCGGTCACGCGGGCGATCGCCAGGGTGATGCCGGAGGCGATGCCGGAGATGGCGGTGGGGAGCACGACCTTGAAGATCGTGCGCCACTTCCGCACGCCGAGGGCGTAGGAGCCCTCGCGCAGCTCGTTCGGCACCACGCGGAGCATCTCCTCGGTGGAGCGGACCACGACGGGGATCATCAGCACGGTGAGCGCAATGGCGGCGGTGAGGCCCATCTTCACGGACTGCAGCGCCTTCGGGCCGGAGCCCATGACCATCTCGAGCACCACCGACATCGCCGCGAAGGCGAAGAGGCCGGCCACGATGGACGGGATGCCGGTCATGACGTCGACGAAGAAGATGATGGCGCGGGACAGCCAGCCGTCGCGGCCGAACTCCACCAGGTAGATGGAGGTCAGCAGGCCGATCGGCACGGCGATCACGGTGGCGATCACGGTGATGAGGAACGTGCCCACCAGGGCGTGGGCGAAGCCGCCGGGCAGGTCGCCCATGGGCTCGCCGGCCTGGACGTACTGGGCGTCGGTGACGCCGGTGACGCCCTGCATGTCGTTCACCAGCAGCTGCGGGTTGCCGAACAGGGTCGCGCCGCCGTCGGCCACCACGGACCACAGCACGGAGATCAGCGGGACCAGGGCGATCAGGAATGCGGCCCACACGAGGTTGCGCCACAGGCCGTCCGTGGCCTGGCGGCGGTTCTCCAGCACGCGGGTGGCGACGTACATGCCCGCGACGAAGAGGATCGCGGCCAGGATGATGAAGCGCGCGATGGAGAAGTCGGCGAACCCGCCGGCCAGCAGGGCTTCGAGGCCGAGGCCCAGGACCACGGCGCCGGCGGCCACGGCCATCCACGTCCAGCGGGGCTTCTGCCCGGCCGTCAGGGAGTTCTGCGTGTGCTTCGACGCCGGGGTGTTCTCCCGCGTCGGCGTGTCGTTCAGTGCGGTGCTCATCAGTTGGCCCCCGAGAATTCCTTGTGCTTGTTCACGATCCAGCGCGCCACCATGTTCACCACGAGGGTGATCACGAAGAGCATGAGGCCGGCCGCGATGAGCTCGTTGAGCCGGATGCCGTAGGCCTCCGGGAAGTTCAGCGCGATCTCCGAGGGGATGGTCGCGTTGCGGCCCTCCTCGATCACGGACGGGCTGAACTTGCCGGGCGAGAGCACCATGGTCACGGCCATGGTCTCGCCGAGGGCGCGGCCCAGGCCGAGCATGATGGAGGAGACGATGCCGGCCCGCGCGAACGGGAACACGGTCATCTTGATCATCTCCCAGCGGGTGGCGCCCAGACCCAGGGCGGCCTCCTCGTGGAGCTTCGGGGTCTGGGAGAAGATCTCACGGCACAGGGCCGTGATGATCGGCACGACCATGACGGCCAGCACGATGCCGGAGGTCATCAGGACGCGACCGGTGGAGGTCACGGAGCCGCCGAAGAAGGGCAGCCAGCCGAGGTACTCGTTCAGCCACTCGTAGATCGGCACCATCAGGGGCGCCAGGGTGAGCCAGCCCCAGATGCCGTAGACCACGGAGGGGATGGCGGCCAGCAGGTCGATCACGTAGCCGACGGGCTGGGCGATCTTCGGCGGGGCGTAGTGGGAGATGAAGAGGGCGACGCCGACGGCGACCGGCGTGGCCAGCAGCAGGGCGATGATCGCCGCCATGACGGTGCCGGCCATCAGCGGCCAGACGTACCCCCAGAAGGAGTCGCCGGACTCGAGGTTCGCGCCCTCGGCCGGGAACAGCGCGGGCCAGGCCTCGGACACCAGGAAGATCGCCACGAAGGCGAGGATCAGCAGGATGAGGACGCCGGCGGCCAGGGCGAGACCGGAGAAGACCTTGTCTCCGGCGGCCCCCGCCCGCGACGATTTCAGGGCGGAGGAGCTCGGGGCCGCCTCAGTTGCGGTGTGGGACACGATGCCTTCCCTCGTGATCGGTGGAGTGATGACGCAGCGGCCGCGGAGACGCCTGCTGCCCGGGTGACGGCCGCCGGTCAGCCCACCGGCCGCCGACCCCCGAAGGGAGTTCAGCGGCCGGTGACCTGCGGTGACTGCTCACGCGTCAGTGACGGCCGATCAGCCGACCTTGATCGCGTCGATGCGAGTCTTGGCCTCCTTGGCCAGCTCGGCGTCCAGCGGAGCGGACTTGGAGGCCTCCTGGGCGGCCTTCTGGCCGTCCTCGGAGATCACGTAGGAGGCGAACGCCTTGACCTGGTCGACGGTCTCCTGGTCCCCGTACTGGTTGCAGAAGATGTGGTAGGAGACGAGCACGATCGGGTACACGCCCTCGCCCGCGTTGGCGCGGTCGAGCTCGATGGAGCCGTCGTCCTGCTTCTTGCCGTCCGCGACGATCTTGGCGGCGGCCTCGGGGGAGATCTCCGCGAACTTGCCGTCCTTGCCGACCTTGGCGGTCTTCAGGGAGCCCACGCCGGACTCGTCGGCGTAGGTGATGGCGCCGTTGGTGGCGGCGGCCTGGGACACGACGCCCTTGGTGCCCTGGGCGGACTCGGCGGTGATGTCGCCCGGCCACTCCTTGACCTTGCCGTAGGTCCAGGCCTCGGGGGCGACCTGGTCCAGGTAGGCGGTGAAGTTCTCGGTGGTACCGGACTCGTCGGCGCGGTGCACGACGGTGATGGCGGTGTCGGGCAGCTCGACGCCCTCGTTGAGGGCGGCGATCTCCGGGGCGTTCCACTTGGTGATCTTCTTGGAGAAGATCTTCGCGATGGTGTCGGCGTCCAGGTTCAGGGAGTCGACGCCCTCGAGGTTGTAGGCCACGGCGATCGGGGAGACGTAGGCGGGCACGTGGAACGCGCCGTCCGGGCCGCAGACCTCCTGCGCCTGGGTCTTCTCCTCGTCCTTCAGGGCGGCGTCGGAGCCGGCGAAGGTGGCCGCGCCGGAGAGGAACGCCTTGCGGCCGGCGCCGGAGCCGTCCGGGGAGTACTGGACCTGCAGCTCGGGGGAGGTGGCCTTGACACCCTCGGTCCAGGCGGTCATGGCGGCCTCCTGGGAGGACGCGCCGGAGCCCATGAGGGTGCCGGAGGCGGTGGGGACGTCGATGGCGTAGCCACCCTGAGCGGCGGAGGAGGAGCCCGAGGCCGAGGAGGACTCGGCGGCCGAGGAGGACGCGGAGGAGGAACCGGCGGCCGAGGAGGACGCGGAGGAGGAGCCGGCGGCCGAGGAGGACGCGGCGGAGGAAGAGGAGGAGGCCGAGTCGTTGCCGCCGCCGCAGGCGGTCAGGGCAAGGGCGGCCACAGAAAGGAGGGCGGCCGAGCGGCCGAAGCGGAGAGCCTTCACGAGGATGCCTCTTTCAGTCAGGGTGACGGTGATGACGGCGCTCCCGGACAGCAGGACGGTCGCGCCGCGACTCTTGAGACGGTAGGGGCGTGAGATGAATCGCGTGTCCGCGCAGGATGAACAGCCGGTGAACTGGTCCGGGGCCCCCTGTGATGCGTGACACCCACGGGCGTCGCGGGGCCCCGAGGTGGGCCGGCCCGGCGCTAGGGTGGCGCCCATGACGGACCGCCACGCCACCGCGACGGGGACCCTGCCCGCGGTGCCCGCCGCGGCAGGGCCCTCCGGGGTGGGCAGGTTCCTGCGCCGCCGGGCCCGCGCCGGCTGGTCCCGGCTGCGCTCCTCGGTGGGCCACGCCGCCCTCATGGCCGTGTGCGCGGTGGGCGCCTACTGGTTCGCCGAGACCGTCCTCGGGCACGCCCAGCCCCTGTTCGCGGCGACGGCCCTCCTGATCGCCCTCGGATTCCAGCGCGAGCCCAGGGTCCGCAAGGTGGCCGAGGTCGCGTTCGGCTGCACGCTCGGCATCCTCATCGGGGACCTCATGATGGCGGCGCTGGGCCGCGGCCTCTGGCAGGCGGTCCTCGTGGTCTTCGTCTCGGTGCTGGCGGCCCGGTTCCTGGACTCCGGGGCCACCTTCACCATGCAGATGTCCCTGCAGTCCGTGCTCGTGGTGCTCCTCCCCCTCAACGCGGACGGCCCCTTCGCCCGCTCGGCCGACGCCCTGGTGGGCGGCCTCCTCGCCCTCCTGGTGACCCTCCTGTCCCCCCGGGACCCCACGCGCCTGCCCGCCCGCCAGCTCCGCGGCCTCTACGAGTCCATGGCCTCCGTGCTGCGGGAGCTCTCCGCCGCCCTCCGCGCGGAGGAGTCCCGCACGGCGTGGATGGCGCTGGTGGAGTGCCGGCGCACGCAGTCGACACTGGAGGACGTCCGCAAGGAGCTCAAGGTCACCCGGGAGCAGACCGTCCTGAATCCGCTGCAGCGCCCGGCCCGCGACGCGGCGGACGTCATGGCCGTGGCCGCCGACCGCTCCGACCTCGCCGTCCGCTCCCTGCGGATCGTGGCCCGCCGCGTGGTCTCGATCCTGGACCACGGCGCCGTGGACGGCGACCACCGCGAGCGCCTGGCGGCCTGGTTCGACGACGCCGCGGACGCCGTCGAGATCCTGCACCGCTCGCTGGCCGAGCCGCAGGCCGAGGGGCGGCACCGCTCCCTGGACGTGGCCCGCGACGCCCTGGGCGCCTCCGCCTCGTGGCTGGACCCCCACGAGCTGGCCGGGGGCACCGTGCACGGCGAGGCGCTGGTGATGCTGCTGCGGCCCATGATGGTGGACCTCATCGAGGCGACGGGCGCCTCCCACGCGGAGGCGCTCACCTACCTGCCGCGCGTCTGACGCGCACGACGCCGCGGGGCGCCTAGCGCGTCCGCCCCCGTGGCTAGGGTGACGGCATGGCCACGAAGTCCTCCACCAAGCGCGCCCCGTCCTACCGCTGCACCGAGTGCGGCTGGACCACGGTGAAGTGGGTGGGCCGCTGCGGCGAGTGCCAGGCGTGGGGAACCGTGGAGGAGGCCGGCGGTGCGGCCACGGCCGGGCGGACGCACGCGTCCACCGTGGCGCAGGCGGCGCCCCGGATCGGGGACGTGGACGCCACGCTGGCCTCCTTCCGCACCACGGGCGTGCGGGAGCTGGACCGGGTGCTGGGCGGCGGCCTGGTCCCCGGGGCCGTGATCCTCCTGGCGGGCGAGCCCGGCATCGGCAAGTCCACGCTCCTGCTGGACGTGGCCGCGCAGACCGCCCGCGGGGCCGGCGGCGGCGGGACGCGGAACGTGCTGTACCTGACGGGTGAGGAGTCCGCGGCGCAGGTGCGCTCCCGCGCGGACCGGATCGGGGCACTGGCGGACACGCTGCGCCTGGCGGCGGAGACGGACCTCGGCCGGGCGCTGGGGCAGATCGAGAAGACGGACCCCGCCCTGGTGATCGTGGACTCCGTCCAGACGCTGCAGTCCACCGAGGTGGAGGGCGTGGCCGGCGGCGTCACCCAGGTGCGGGAGGTCGCGGCGTCGCTGATCCGCACCGCCAAGGAGAAGGGGATCACCACGATCCTCGTGGGGCACGTGACGAAGGACGGCTCCATCGCCGGGCCGCGCCTGCTCGAGCACCTCGTGGACGTGGTCTGCCAGTTCGAGGGGGACCGCCACTCGCGGCTGCGGCTGGTGCGCGCCGTGAAGAACCGGTTCGGCCCCACGGACGAGGTCGGCTGCTTCGACCTGCGGGAGGACGGCATCGAGTCCCTCGACGACCCCTCGGGCCTGTTCCTCTCCGGCACGCAGGAGCCCGTGGAGGGCACGTGCGTGACCGTGACCCTGGAGGGCCGGCGCCCGCTCGTGGCGGAGGTCCAGGCCCTGCTCACACCCTCCGGCGGCGGCAGCGCCCGCCGCACCGTCTCCGGCGTGGACGCCGCCCGCGTGAACATGCTCCTGGCGGTGCTCCAGCGCCGGGCCCGCTTCGCCCTGGCCCAGGACGACTGCTACGTGGCCACCGTGGGCGGGGTGCGGCTCTCCGAGCCCGCCTCCGACCTCGCCGTGGCCGTGGCGATCGCCTCCGCGAAGCTCGGCGCCCCCGTGCCGCAGGGCATGATCGCCGTCGGCGAGCTGGGGCTGGCCGGGGAGGTGCGTCCCGTGCCCGGCATCGGCCGCCGCGTCCGGGAGGCCGCCCGCCTGGGCTTCACCCGCGCCCTGGTCCCGCGCTCCCCCGAGCCGCTCGGGGACGTGCCGGCCGGGTTCTCCGTGGCGCAGGTGGGCACCCTCTCTGAGGCGCTGGGGACCATCCCGTCCTGGACGGGGCAGCGGTCCCCCGGCGCGCGCTCCTGAGCCGGGCGCGGCGGATCCCGACGCCGGCGGGTCAGCGGGTCGGGGACGCCGCGGAGGACGAGGGGGCGGCCGGGGACG
Source organism: Micrococcus sp. ACRRV (assembly GCF_022346985.1). Taxonomy (NCBI): domain Bacteria; kingdom Bacillati; phylum Actinomycetota; class Actinomycetes; order Micrococcales; family Micrococcaceae; genus Micrococcus; species Micrococcus sp. ACRRV. The sequence goes on along the minus strand of NZ_JAKRNH010000068.1, from coordinate 846 downwards.
AGGACGCCCGCCCGGACCCCGCGGGGCTCGACGTCGGCGCGGAGGGCGTCGGCTCCGAGGCCCTCGGCGCGGGCGAGGACGGCTGAGCGGAGGAGCTCGACGCGGACGGGGACGCCGACGACGTCTCGGCGGAGGCGGGCGCCGTCGTCGCGCTCGGCCCGGGCGCCGCGGAGGACGCCGCCGGCGAGGAGGCCGGTGCGGCGCTCTTCGTCCCGTCCGTGACGGTCAGCGCGACCGGCCGCGAGGTGACCTCGCCCAGCGTCACCGTGAGCCGGTACTCGCCGGGCTCCACGGCCGGTCCGAGCCGGGCGCAGTCCGCGGAGGAGGCCCGCCCGTTCCAGCGGTACACGGCGGCCTTCTGGTCCCGCGGCTCCAGGACGACGTCCTCGTGGGTCGGATCCGCCTGGCACACGCGCGTGCTCATCACCTGCTGCTCGGAGGCGTCCGTGACGCGGAACTCCTGCTGCGCCGTGCCGACGTCGGTGCGGCACGGACGTCCGGACAGGTTGGTCACCTCCAGGCGGAGCACCGCCTCCTCCCCGGGGGCGTACCGCTCCCTGTCCGCCGCCGCCACGAGCCGCAGGTCCATGGGGGCGCAGGACTCGACCGACGCCGGGTCCTGCGTCTGGCCGGCCTGGGCGTCCAGGGAGCGGGCGGCCGCCGGCGTCGGGGAGGACACCGGCGTGGGGGCCGCGGACGGCTCTGCGTCGGGCCGGCCGGAGGGCAGCAGGGCGTTCACCAGCGCGCCGATCCCCCAGCCCACCAGGAGCAGGAACGCCGCCGCCAGGCATCCCGCCACCACGCGGCGGCGGCGGAGCACGGCCGCGTGGTGGCGGGATGCCTGGC
>NZ_JAKRNH010000067.1:0-13592 GCF_022346985.1 Micrococcus sp. ACRRV | reverse complement strand
GCGAGGCCTCGAGGGCGGCGAGGGCCTCGTCGTACCCCTGGTCGGAGTTCCACACCTTGGTGGTGATGAACAGCTCCTCGCGCGGCACGCCGGCGGCGGCGACGGCGCGTCCGTGGCAGAGGGTGCCGCGGACGAGGAGTCGGACGAGGGGGCCGCGGACCTCCCGTCGGGTGCCTGCGACGCCGCGCTCGGCGACGGGGATCCCGTGAACCCGCCGACGAGGAGGCTGAGCAGCAGGAGCCCGAGGGCCACCAGTCCCAGGCACCCGCTGCACCCGAGCATGCCCCGCCGCACCCCCGCGCTGGGGTCTGCCGCGCGGGCCCGGCGTCGTCGGCGCGGCGCCGGCGAGGAGGGACGCGTGGGACGGGACGAGGGCGCGGAGGGCATCCGTCGATCCTAGTCAGCGGCCCGGACACGACGGCGCCCCCGCCCGGGAATGGGCGGGGCCACGGGCCCGTTGCCCCAGGTGGAAGCACGTCCGCCGATCCCCAGGAGGAACACCATGACCACCGTCCCGCAGACCCCGTTCCGTGACGGCCAGTCCATCCCGCAGCTCGGCTACGGCGTGTGGCAGGTCGAGGACGCGGTGGCCGCCGACGTCGTCGAGCAGGCCGTCCGCGCCGGCTACCGGCACATCGACACCGCCGCCGTCTACGGCAACGAGGAGGGCGTCGGACGCGCCGTCGCCGCCGCCGGCGTGCCGCGCGAGGAGCTGTTCATCACCACCAAGGTGTGGAACTCCGACCAGGGGTACGACGAGGCCCTCGCCGCCCTCGAGGCCTCGCTCGCCAAGCTCGGCACGGACTACGTGGACCTCTGGCTGATCCATTGGGCCAAGCCGGCCCAGGGGAAGTACGTGGACACGTGGAAGGCGCTCATCGAGGCGCAGCGCCAGGGCAGGGCGCGCTCGATCGGCGTCTCCAACTTCCCCGCGGAGCAGCTCGAGGAGATCATCTCCGCCACCGGCGTGGTCCCCGTGATCCACCAGGTGGAGACGCACCCCTACTGGCAGCAGCGCGAGCTGCGCGAGGTCGAGTCCCGCCACGGGATCGTGCACGAGTCCTGGTCCCCGCTCGGCCAGGGCGGCGAGCTGCTCTCCGATCCGGTGATCACGGCCATCGCCGAGGCCCACGGAGCGACGCCGGCCCAGGTCGTCATCGCCTGGCACCTCGCCGAGGGTTTCGTGGTCATCCCCAAGTCCGTGACCCCCGAGCGCATCGTCTCCAACCTGACCGCGGCGGAGCTGGAGCTCACCGCGGAGGAGGTCGACCAGATCCGCGGGCTCGACCGCGCCGACGGCCGCATCGGCCCGGACCCGGCCTCGATCACCTTCTGAGCCGTCCGACCCGGCCCGACCTGCGGATCCGCGCGCGGAGAGCGCGCGGGTCCCCAGGCGCCCACCCCCGGACCGGCGGGGACGGGCGGTGATAGCGTGAGCCGCAGAACCGCCCCGTCCGGACGGCCTCGGGCCGCCGTGACCTGACGAGAATGCAACGGAAGGCCTCCCTGCCATGTCCCACGCCGCACCCACGGCAGCGCCGCGCGCGCCCCGCCCCACCACGCCGGTCACGCCCCAGACCCGCGCCAGCTCCCTGACCGACCTGCTCGCCGCCGTCGTGCGCCTGCTGCCGCTGCAGCTCAAGGACGAGCTGGCGCTCGCGAAGGGCCAGGCCGCCGCCAAGGGCAAGAAGGCCGGCATCGGGGCCGCGCTGGCCGTCGTGGGCCTGTTCTTCCTCGCCCTCATGACCATCGCCCTGGTGGTCGCGCTGATCGGCGCGTTCGCGAACCCGCCGTTCTGGTTCCCGGCACTGATGGTCGCCCTCGTCTTCCTCGTGCTGGGCCTCGTGCTCGCCGGCGTCGGCGCCATGCAGATCAAGGGCGCCATGCCCCTGGTTCCGCAGGAGACCGTGCGCAACCTCGAGTACGACCTCGGCTACCTCAAGGAGGGCAACGACTTCGACCCGGCCGAGTACGACCGCCTGAAGGCCGAGCGCGCCGAGGCCAAGCGCCTGGAGAAGCAGCGCGAGGCGGAGCGCAAGAAGGTGGAGAAGGAGGAGAACAAGCAGGCCCGCAAGGACGGCCTCGCCGCTCCCCACCCCGCCAAGGACGACGCCTCCGAGGACGAGGTCCGCCGCCGCGCCGAGCTGCGCCGCCGCCACCTGGGCGACATCCGCTCCGGCCTGGACGAGAAGACCAGCGTGAAGGGCCAGGTCGCCGCGTTCACCGCCCAGCGCAAGCTGCGCGGCACCACCCCGGACACCGCCCACGCCACCGAGCAGACCGCGCCGTTCACCACGGCCGCCCGCGCCGGTGAGCAGACCGCCGCCGCCGAGGATTACGTGAAGGAGCGCTGGCAGCCGCTGGCCCTGCTCGGCGCCTCCGGCACCGCGTTCGCCGTGCTGGCCTCGCGCCTGCGCGGACGCAAGGGCTGAGCCGCCCGCCCGCACCCGACGACGCCCCGTCCCTCTCCGGAGGGGCGGGGCGTCGTCGTCGGTAGGGTGGGAGGCGGACGAGGAACCCGCACGGGCGGGGCGGGCCCGGACCGCCGGGCGCGAGCGAGGAGGCGACGTGTACCTGGTGCCCATCCTGTGCGCCCTGACGGGGGCCCTCTTCCTCGCCCTGGGCAGCGAGCGGCAGGCGTCCGGCGTGCGTGCCCTCGAGCGCGGGGACGGAGCACGCCCGGGCCGCGGAGGGGCTCTGCGGCTGCTGACCTCGCCCGTGTGGCTGGTCGGCGGTGTGCTGATGCTGGCGGGCATCGTCCTGAACGTGATCGCCCTGGCGTGGGCGCCCCTGACAGTGGTGCAGCCCCTCGGGGCCGTCGCGGTGGTGGTCACGACGCTCGTGCACGCTCGCGTGGCCGGCCTGCGGGTCGACCCGGCCACGTGGCGGGCGGTCGCGGCGTGCACGCTGGGCTCGGCGGCCTTCGTCGTCGTCACGGTGCAGGCGACGCTCCCCAACCCGGTCCCCGATGCGGACCAGGAGACCCTCACGGCGTGGATCGCCGCCGGGGTGGTGGTGGTCGGTCTGGTCGCCGCGCTGGCGCTCCGGGGACGCCGGAGCGCGCTCGTGCCGATCGTCGCGGCCGGGGTGCTCTACGGATTCGTGGCGGTGTGCGTGCGCATGTCCGCGGTGCGGCTCGTGGACGGCCGCCCGCCGGCGTGGGGCGTGCTGGCCGTTCTCGTGGCCGGGGCGGTCCTGGGCGTGTGGTTCGTGCAGACCGCGTACCGGCACGGGCCGCCGGACCTCGTGGTCGCCGGGCTCACGGTGGTGGACCCGATGGTCGGCGTGCTGGTCGGCGTCCTGGTGCTCGGGGAGATGCGCCCGGACGCGCCCTGGTGGGTGGGGCCCTGCCTCCTGGCCGCCGCGGCGGTTGCTACCGTGGGGATCGTACGGCTCTCCCGCAGCCACCCGGACGTGCTGGCCCGCAGGGAGGAGCGCCGCGTCGCCGACACCCCAGGAGAGACCACCCCGTGACCAGCAGCGCCCGCCCTGCCCAGGAGCGCCCGCTCACCGTCGTGATCGCCGCGGACACCTACCCGCCGGACGTCAACGGGGCCGCCGTCTTCTGCTTCCGCCTCGCGTCCGCCCTCCACGAGCGGGGCCACCGGGTGCACGTGATCGCCGCCCGCAACGAGCCGGGCCCGGACACCGTGGAGGAGCGTCCCGAGGCCACCGTCCACCGGCTGGAGTCCCACCGCGCCTTCACCCACGAGTACTACCGGCTGGTGTTCCCCTGGCACGCGTCCCGCTCCATCGACCGGATCCTCGCGGAGGTCCGCCCGGACGTCGTGCACGCGCAGTGCCACTACATGATCGGAGAGGCCGCCATCAACGTGGCCGATCGGCGGCGCATCCGGACCGTCTCCACCAACCACTTCATGCCGGAGAACCTCGAGCCGTTCCTCCCGTTCCCGCAGTGGTTTCTGAACATCGTCTCGAAGAACTCCTGGCGGGACATGGGCCGGCTCATGGGCAAGGGCGCGGCCGTCACCACGCCGACCGCCCTGGCGGCCGCCGCGATGGCGGAGCACGCCGGCCTGGACCGCGTGCTGCCGATCTCCAACGGCATCGACGCGAGCGCCTATGAGCTCGCCCCGGGCGAGGTCGTCGAGCGTGCGGCTCACCCGACCGTGCTCTTCGTGGGCCGCCTGGCCGTGGAGAAGCACGTGGACGTGCTGGTGCGGGCCGTCGCCCACCTGGCGCGCACCCGCCCGGACCTGGACGTGCACGCGGAGATCGTGGGCGACGGCGAGCAGCGCACCGCCCTGGACGCCGTGATCGCGGAGGAGGGGGTGGCCGACCGTGTCCGCCGCCTCGGCCACGTCTCCGACGCGGAGCTGCACACGGCCTACCTCCGTGCGGACGTGTTCTGCCAGCCTGGCACGGCCGAGCTGCAGTCGCTCGTCTCCCTCGAGGCCATGAGCGCCTCCACCCCGGTCGTCCTCGCGGACGCGCTGGCGCTGCCGCACCTGGTGGACGACGGCGTCAACGGCTGGCTGTTCCCGCCGGGCGACCACGTGGCTCTGGCGGAGCGGATCGCGCGCGTCCTCGACCTCCCCGAGGCCGGGCGGGCGGCCATGGGGGAGGCCTCCCACGCCAAGGCGGTGCGCCACTCGCAGGCCAAGACCGTGGACCTCTTCGAGCGCCTGTACCGCGGGGCCACGCCGGCGGAGATCCGCGCCGCCCTCTGAGCGCTGCGGGCCGCGGCCATCCCCGCCGTCCGTTCCCGACGTGCGGGCCTGGCTAGGATGGCCGGGTCCCGTCCGCGGGACCCCGGGGCGTTAGCTCAGTCGGTCAGAGCAGGGGACTCATAATCCCTGGGTCGCGGGTTCAAGCCCCGCACGCCCTACCGCGAGCCGGATGACGAAGGCCCCTCAGCCGCTGCTGGGGGGCCTTCGTCCGCGCGGCTCAGTGGTCGTAGCCGCCCTTGTCCTGCTCGGTCTCCTCCTCGGCCTTCTCCGCCAGGCCGTCGACCTGGGCGGGAGCCTGCCGCTGCATGGCCTCGTCCTGGTCGCCGGGGGCGTCGGAGTTCTTCGTCTCGGGGGACCGCTGGTCGCTCATGGGTCCCACCGCTCCTTGTGCATGGTGGGTCGCGGGCCCGGGGGCCCGCATGGGGCCGACGAGGCGGCGCGCGCCTGCGTCGTCGGCGTCTCAGTGAAGCAGGCCGGACGGCCACGGGCCCAGGGCGGGGACTCGCCGACCTCCGCGGCCCGCGCGTGCGGCCCCCACCCGTCGCGCGTCAGGCGGCGGCCCCGCGGGCCTCACGGGTGCCGCCGGCGCGGGGCGCCCCCTAGCGTGGTGCGCATGGGCCCCGCCACGATCTCCGGCCGAGCGCTGGGCGCCGTGCTCGCCGTCGTCGCCAACGCACCCGCCATGCTGCCCCGCCGCCAGCCGCTCCATCCGCGCGGGCGGACGCGCCGCGCCACCTGGCGCGTGCACGCGGCGTGGCCGGAGTCCGGGATCGCGGCCTTCGCCGCCGCGGGGGACACCCCGGTCCTCGCCCGCACCTCCCGGGCGGTGGGCCTGCCCAAGCCGCTGCCCGACTTCACCGGCCTGGCCCTGCGGTTCGCGGACGGCGGCGCGCTCCTGTTCGCCTCCACGGGCACGGGTCCGTTCACCCGGCGGCTGCTCGCGCCCCGCGTCCCCGGCGCCGTGGACCCGCTCACCACGCTGCTGCCGCTCCACTGCCGCCTGGGGGCGGTCGACGTCGGTGCGCAGGTCCGTGGTGACGAGGTGGGGATCCTGACTTCCCTCGACGGCGGCCCGTGGGTCGACCGGGCGCGCGTGGTGCTGGGCGGGCCGGCCGACGTCGTGGTGCGCTTCGACCCGCTGCGCCCGCCCGTGGGGCTGTGGTGGAGCGACTTCTGGGCCGCGGCGCGCAGCCCGGCCTATGCGCTGGCCCGACGCCTCACGCCCGGCGCCCCGTAGGGGTCGCGGACCCGGGCGCGGTCCGCGCACCGTCGGCCGCGTCGAAGAGTGCCCGTTTCGCCCTGCCGGGAGTGCAGATCGGCCCCCGCCCTGGAGTCCAGGGCGGGGGCCGACGTCGTCCGCGGGGCGGGGCGGCTCAGTAGCGGCCGACCACGGCGAGGCGGTTGGAGGTCATGACGTCCGTGGACGTGATGACCAGGTCGTCCGTGGTGTTGAGGGCGTGGGCGACCTTGCCGTTCCCGATGTACACGGCGACGTGGTAGACGCGGCCCGTGGACTGGTTGGCCCAGAACACGAGGTCACCGGGCTGCGCCTGGGACAGCGGGGCGTAGGCCGGGGCGTTGACGTACTGGTCGTGGGAGACGCGCGGGATGGTGATGCCGGCGGCGGCGAACGCGGCCTTGGTCAGGCCGGAGCAGTCGTAGCCGTAGGGGCCGTTGCCGCCCCAGGCGTAGTACGTGTTCGGGTCGTTGACCTTGGCGACGGCGAAGTCGATCGCGGCCTGCTTGGAGGACTGGCGGACCACGGGGGCCGGCGCCGGAGCCGGAGCAGGAGCCGTGGAGGCCGGGGTCCCGGTGGTCTTGAGGACCATGCCCGGGTACAGCATCGAGGTGATGGTCATCCCGTTGAGCGAGGTCAGCGTGGAGACCGGGACGCCGGTGGCGCGGGAGATGGCGTACCAGCCGTCGCCGGCCTTGACGGTGTACGTGCCGGCGGCGGCCGTGACCGTGCCGCTGGTCTTGAGGACCATGCCCGGGTGCAGCATGTCGGCGGAGGTCATGCCGTTGAGCTGCATCAGGGTGGCCATGGAGACGCCGGTGCGCTGCGAGATGATCCACCAGCCGTCGCCGGCCTGGACGGTGTAGGTCTCGGCGGCCACGGCCTGCGGGGCGATCACCGCGGCGCCGGCGGTGACGCCGGCACCGGCGCCGAGGGCGAGGGCGAGGGATGCCGCGGCGGCGCGGGGGCGGCGGGCAGGGGTGAGGAGGGCTTCGGGCATGGTGGGCTCCCAGAGGTGGCCAGCGTCGGACGCGGCGCAGGCGAGGGGAAGCGCAGTGCCGGGGAATGACGTCGAGGGGCTGGGGGTGAGTGATGTCCGGTGGCGGTCGCGCGAGTGCGCCCGCCCGTGAGGTGAGGCTTCGCAACCTCTCCGTGACCAAACGTACCGGATCGTTATAGAAACGCAATATGAACGAACAGTTAACCCAGCAATATCCCATGTCAGGGAAGAAATTCGGCATCGGTCACGCGTGTTGGGAGTGCGGAAGATCACGATCGCCGCTTCAGGTCACGGCCGGATCACGACTCGCTGGTGCCCCGCTAGCGTGGTGCCGTGACCGGTTCCCAGCTCCTGCTCATGGACGCGCGCTACACGCGGGTCGACTTCCATGACGGCATCTCGCGCTACGGCGCCAGCCTCACCGAGGCCGTCCACCGCCTGGCCGACCCCGCTCGCCTGCGCGTGGAGATGCTCATCAGTGACGAGCGCCAGCTGGCGCTGCTGCCCGACGGCGTGCCCTGGCACCGGATCACCGGGCCGACCTCCGCCCGGGAGCCGTTCGTGGCCCGCCAGGTCCGCGCACTGGGCCCGGACGTCGTGTTCTCCCCGATGCAGACGATGGGGTCCCTCGGCCGCGACTACGCGCTGATCCTCACGCTGCACGACCTCATCTACTACGAGCACCCGACCCCGCCCCGGAACCTGCCCGAGCCGATCCGCTGGCTGTGGCGCCTCTACCACCTCGGCTACGCCCCCCAGCGGTTCCTCCTCGACCGGGCCGACGCCGTCGCCACCGTCTCGCAGACCACGGCCGACCTCATCGCGGCGCACCGCCTCACCCGGCGCCCGGTGCACGTCGTGCCCAACGCTCCGCAGCCCGCCGGCGTGCCCCGGGACCCGGAGGCGGCCCCGACGCGCGAGCTCCTCTACATGGGCTCCTTCATGGACTACAAGGACGTCGAGTCGATCCTCGACGCAGTGCCCCTGCTGTCCGGGTACACGGTGCACCTGCTCTCCCGGCTGACGGCGGAGCGCCGCCGAGAGCTGGCGGAGCACCTCCGCCGGGCACGGGCCGCCGCGGGCGCCCGCGGCGCGGAGGTGGTCTTCCACGACGGCACCGACGAGGCCGAGTACACCGCGCTGCTGCGTCGCGCCACCGCCTCTGTCACCCTCTCCCGGGCGGAGGGGTTCGGCCTCCCCGTGGCCGAGGCCCAGGCGCAGGGCACGCCCGTGATCTGCTCGGACCTGCCGATCTTCCGCGAGGTCGCCGGCCACGGAACCGCGGCCTGGAACGGGGTGCCGCTCGAGGGGGACCGGGGTGCCGCGCTGGCCGCCCGGGTGCGTGGGCTCGAGGACCCGGCGGTGTTCGCCGCGGCCTCCCGCGCCTCGGCCGAGCACGCCGCCGGCTACACCTGGGGCCGGTCCGCGCGGCGGCTGCTCGACCTGGTGGAGGGCCTGCTCGCCGACCGCGGGCGCTGAGCGACGCGGCCCACGGGCGTCACCCGGCGTCCCCGACCGGCCACAGCACCGACGGCCCGGACCATCCGAGCAGCAGGAGCGGGTCGAGGTATCGGTCGAAGCGTGCGGCGCCCACCGCCCAGGCGTCCTCCCGCCGGACGCCCCAGTGCACGCAGCGGACGGGACAGTGCGCCGCGCCCTCCTGCACCCGCGCCACCTCCTGGCCGGCCGCCACGGCCTGCCCCGCGGTCAGGTCCGAGGTCACCGGCTCGAACGAGCTGAGCGTGCCGTCCGGGTGGGCCAGCGTGAGCACCCCGCGGCCGGCCACCGACCCGGCGAACCGCACGGTGCCCGCGGCCGGCGCCGTGACGAGACCGCTCGACGTCGCGAGATCCACGCCCCGATGCCCGCGCGACCAGGGCCGTTCCGGCCCGGCGAACCCGCGGAGCACGTCCGAGGGGCCCGCGCCCGGCGTGGGGGCGAGGAGGGCCCCGGTGACCGGCGGCGCCGCAGGGGCGTCCTCGGCGCGGGCCGCCGAGGCCGTCGCCAGCAGGGCGACGGCGAGGACCGCCGCGGCCCGGAGCCGCGGGGGAGGGGTCGATGCCTCGTTCATGAGGCCACCCTCTCCCGTCCACGCGGACGCCGCGGTGCCGCCCTCCGTCCTCGGTGGACCGGTCCCGGCAGCCGACGGCCTGTGCAGGAGCGGTCGGCGCCGCCGCACCCCCGTCGCCGTGCCCGCGCACGGGTGCGGTAGGATCTCGTCAGCGGTGTCGTGTCACCGGCCCTGTGCCGTGCCTCGACGCCGACTCCGCGCATCTCGGTGGACCCGCTTCTGCGGGTCCAGCCCCCACGTCCGGTCCCCCCGATCCTCCTGGATCGACGGGGTGCACGCGGGGCCCGGCCGCCCGCCGTCGCGATGCCAGGGGCTGAGCGTCCGCCCAGCCGCGCAACCGTGAAACACAACGACCGGCAGACCGCCCGCGCGCGCAGCGCGGGGTCCCACGGCTGCCACAGAAGGGAACGCCATGTCCGTCGTGACCATGCGCCAGCTGCTCGACTCCGGTGTCCATTTCGGCCACCAGACCCGCCGCTGGAACCCCAAGATGAAGCGCTTCATCTTCACCGAGCGCAACGGCATCTACATCATCGACCTGCAGCAGTCGCTGACCTACATCGACCGTGCGTACGAGTTCGTCAAGCAGACCGTCGCCCACGGCGGCACCATCCTGTTCGTCGGCACCAAGAAGCAGGCCCAGGAGGCCATCGCCGAGCAGGCCACCCGCGTGGGCATGCCCTACGTGAACCACCGCTGGCTGGGCGGCATGCTCACCAACTTCTCCACGGTCTCCAAGCGCGTGCAGCGCATGAAGGAGCTCGAGGCCATCGACTTCGAGGACGTGGCCGGCTCCACCCACACCAAGAAGGAGCTGCTGCTCCTGAACCGCGAGCTGGAGAAGCTGCAGGGCAACCTCGGCGGCATCCGCGACATGGCCCGCACCCCCTCTGCCGTGTGGATCGTGGACACCAAGAAGGAGCACCTGGCCGTCGACGAGGCCCAGAAGCTCAACATCCCGGTCGTCGCCATCCTCGACACCAACTGCGATCCGGACGAGGTCGCCTACCCGATCCCGGGCAACGACGACGCCATCCGCTCCGTCACCCTGCTCACCCGCATCGTGGCCGACGCCGTGGCCGAGGGCCTGATCGCCCGCCAGGGCGGCAAGTCCGGCGACTCCTCCGCCGAGCCGATGGCCGAGTGGGAGCGCGAGCTGCTCGAGCAGCACAACGCCGAGCAGGCCGCCCAGGCCGAGGCCCCCGCCGCCGAAGCCGCCGAGTCCGAGGCCCCCGCGGCCGAGTGATCCGTCCCGTCCGCGGCCGGGCGCACGCGCCCGGCCCCGGACGGAGTCGACCAGAACACCCCGTCACCACCCACACATCGGGAAGGACCCAACGAGCATGGCGAACTACACCGCTGCAGACATCAAGGCCCTGCGCGAGCGCACCGGCGCCGGCATGATGGACGTCAAGAAGGCTCTGGACGAGGCCAACGGCGACGCCGACAAGGCCGTCGAGATCATCCGCGTGAAGGGCCTCAAGGGCGCCACCAAGCGCGAGGGCCGCTCCGCCGCCGAGGGCCTCGTGGCCGCGACCGTCGAGAACGGCGTCGGCGTGATGATCGAGCTCAACTGCGAGACCGACTTCGTGGCCAAGGCCGACAAGTTCATCTCCCTGGGCGACGTCGTGCTGAAGGCCGCCGTGGCCTCCGGCGCCGCAGACGTCGACTCCCTGCTGGCCTCCGACCACGAGGGCCGCACCCTGGGCGACTACGTCACCGAGGAGGGCGCGCTGCTGGGCGAGAAGGTCGCCGTCCGTCGCGTGGCCCGTGTGGAGGGCGCCCACGTGGACGCCTACCTGCACAAGACCTCCAAGGACCTGCCGGCTCAGGTGGGCGTGCTGCTCGCCGTCGACGCCGACTCCGACGCCGCCAAGACGGCTGCGCACGACATCGCCGTGCACACCGCCGCCTACTCGCCCACGTACCTCACCCGCGAGGACGTCCCGGCCGAGACCGTGGAGAACGAGCGCCGCATCGCCGAGGAGTCCGCGCGTGCCGAGGGCAAGCCGGAGCAGGCCCTGGCGAAGATCGTCGAGGGTCGCCTGACCGGCTTCTTCAAGGAGGGCGTCCTCGTGGACCAGCCCTTCGCGAAGGACCCGAAGACCACCGTCGGCAAGGTGGCCTCCGAGGCCGGCACCGCCGTCACCGGCTACGCCCGCTTCCGCGTCGGCAACTGATCCACCCCGGTCCGGGACCCGTCCCGGACCACGCCACGGCGCCCCGTCCCTCCCGTGCGGAGGGGCGGGGCGTCGCCGTGTCCGGGCGGTAGGATCGGGGGCGCACCCGCGGCGCCGCGACCCGGCCCGCGCTTCGGCCCGACGAGGAGAGCACCAGATGAGCCCCGCACAGCAGCCCGAGAACCACGCCGTGGACGCCGAGGACACCGGCCGGCGTCGCGTCCTCCTCAAGCTCTCCGGCGAGGTGTTCGGCGGCGGCTCCGTCGGCATCGACCCGGTCACCGTGCGCGGGATCGCCGAGCAGATCGCGGAGGCCGCGGAGCAGGTCGAGATCTCCATCGTCGTCGGCGGCGGCAACTTCTTCCGCGGCGCCGAGCTCTCCGAGTCCGGCATGGACCGCCGCCGCGCCGACTACATGGGCATGCTCGGCACCGTGATGAACTGCCTCGCCTTGCAGGACTTCCTGCTGCAGGCCGGCGTCTCCACGCGGGTGCAGTCCGCCATCCACATGGAGCAGGTCGCCGAGTCCTACATCCCGCTGCGCGCCGTCCGGCACATGCAGAAGGGGCGCGTCGTCGTCTTCGGCGCCGGCACGGGCCTGCCCTACTTCTCCACCGACACCGTGGCCGCCCAGCGCGCCCTGGAGATCGGCGCGGACGAGGTCCTCATGGCGAAGTCCGGTGTGGACGGCGTCTACACCGCGGACCCCAAGAAAGACCCCACCGCCCAGCGCCTCGAGCACCTCACCTACGACGAGGCCCTCCGCAAGGACATCCGCGTGATGGACCTGACCGCCATGACCATGTGCAAGGACAACGGGCTGTCCATGCGGGTGTTCGGCATGGAGGGCCCCGGCAACGTGACCCGCGCCCTGCTCGGCGAGGAGATCGGCACCTCCGTCACCCCCTGAGGCGTCCGGCCGTCCGCGTAGGATGGACGCAAGAAGCACACCACCCCCAGAGGAGAGATCGTGATCCAGGAGACCCTCACGTCTGCGCAGGAGCAGATGGAGCGCACCATCGAGGCCACGCGCGAGGACTTCGCGTCCGTCCGCACCGGCCGCGCCAACCCCGGCCTGTACTCCAAGGTGATGGTGGACTACTACGGCTCTTTCACCCCGCTGCAGCAGCTGGCGTCCTTCACCACCACCGATGCGCGCACCCTGCTCATCACGCCCTTCGACGTGTCCGCGCTGCGCAACATCGAGAAGGCCCTGTCCGACTCCGAGGTCGGCGCGAACCCCTCCAACGACGGCAAGGTCATTCGCGTCGTCATGCCGGAGCTCACCGCGGAGCGCCGCAAGGAGTACGTGAAGCTCGTCAAGAACAAGGCGGAGGAGCACAAGGTCTCCGTGCGCAACGCCCGTCGCAAGGCCAAGGAGGCCATCGACAAGCTGGTCAAGGACAAGGAGATCGGCGAGGACGAGGGCGCGCGCGGCGAGAAGGACCTGGACGCGCTCACCAAGAAGCACACCGACCTCATCGAGGAGATGGCCAAGAAGAAGGAGGCCGAGCTCCTCGAGGTGTGAGCCCCCGCTCCCGCCCACGTGCTCGCGTCATGACGCCCGACGCCACAGCCCCCTCGCCCCCACGCGGCGGTCGCGACCTCCGGTCCGCCGTCCTCGTGGGGGTCGGCCTGTTGGGCACCGCCCTCGTGGGCCTGGTGTGGCTGCCGTGGCTCCTGGTGCTGCTGGTCGTCTCCCTGCTGGTCGGGGCGGTGAACGAGGTGGCCGTCGCCATCCGTCAGATCGGACTGGACGTGCCACGGCCCCCGCTGTGGGTGGGCGCCACCGTGATGCCCCTCGCCGCCTGGACGGGCGGGATCCCGGCGCTGTTCCTGGCGCTGATGGCGTCCCTCGTGCTGATGTTCGCCTGGACGGCGGTGACGCGACGCCGGCCCACGGGCCAGTTCATGCTGGCGGGGACGTTCGTCCTGCTCTGGGCGCCGTTCCTGCTGTCCTTCGCGGCCGCCCTCCTCGACCAGCCCGCCGGCCACATGATGGTCGTGTGCCTGGTCCTGATGGTCGTCTCCAACGACACGTTCGGGTACATGGTGGGATACCGGTGGGGGAGGACCCCCATCGCCCCTCGGATCAGCCCGAAGAAGTCCTGGGAGGGCGCCCTCGGTTCCCTGGCGGGCTCCGTGGCGGTGGGATCGGTGCTGGTTCCCGTGCTCGTGGGGCACCCCTGGTGGGCGGGCGCGCTGCTCGGCGCCCTGACCGTGGGGGCGGCCACGGCCGGCGACTTCTCCGAGTCCATGGTCAAGCGCGAGCTCGGCATCAAGGACATGTCCTCGGCCCTGCCCGGCCACGGCGGCATCATGGACCGGCTCGACTCCCTCGTCTTCGCGGCCCCGGTGGCCTACGCCGTGCTCGCGCTGCCCCTGTCCTGACCCTCAACCGACCCTTCCCCTT
>NZ_JAKRNH010000066.1:0-13651 GCF_022346985.1 Micrococcus sp. ACRRV | reverse complement strand
CCACCCCTGCATCCCAGCCCCAGCTCATTCCCACCCCGACGGCACGGTGCCGTCGCCACCGACCGAAACGGATCCCTTCGTGAGCACACCGACCCGCAATCCGACCCCCTCTGATCCGTCAACACCGGGCACCACATCCCGCAAGGCCAAGACCATCGTCTGGGTCGTACTGGCCGCTGTGGTGCTGGCCGGGCTGATCGTCGGAGTGGTGGCCGCCAGCGGCCCCCGCGACGCCGCCCCCCAGGGCTCCGGGCAAACTGCCTCCTCCGGGACCGGGCAGAGCGCCCCCTCGGAGGCCACGCCGGTGATGCGCCCAGACAGCCGGGTACTGTCCAAGGCCCCGAACGAGCAGGCCGTGCTGGTGGAGTTCCTGGACTTCGAGTGCGAGGGCTGCAAGGCCGCCTACCCGGTCGTGGAAGAACTGCGCGCCGAGTACGCCGACACGGTGACCTTTGTGCACCGCTACTTCCCGCTGCCCGGACATCCCAACTCGATGACCGCCGCCGTAGCCGTGGAAGCCGCCGGCCAGCAGGGACAGTACGAGGCGATGTATCAGCAGATGTTCGACACCCAGGAGCAGTGGAGCCATACCACTGAGGACCGGAGCCCGGTGTTCCGCGGTTACGCCGAGGATCTCGGCCTGGACATGGCCGCCTACGATGCCGCGGTGGCTGACCCGGCCACCCGCGACCGCATCGAGGCCGACGTGGCCGACGGGACCGCGCTGGGCGTGCAGGGCACCCCGACCTTCTTCCTGGACGGACAGATGCTCACTCTGAACACCCTCGAGCAGTTCCGCGCCGAGGTCGACGCCGCCGCCACGACGGACTGACCGGGCCCATGAGTGTCCCCGACACCGACACCAATTCACCCGTGACGATCCCCACGACCACCACCGACCGCCCTGCCGGTACCGGGCAGGCCTCCGACGTAGCGGGGATACCGACTGTCGCCCGGCACCGTCCGTTCGGCCTGGTGCTGTTGATCACCGGGGTGGTCGGCTGGGTGGCCTCGGCGATCCTGGTGCTCGAACGCCTGGAGCTGTACGAGGATGCCGGGTACATCACCAGCTGTGACATCAACCCCTGGGTGTCTTGCGGGAAGGTGATGGGGACCTGGCAGTCCGAGCTGTTCGGCTTCCCCAACCCGTTGATCGGCATCGTGGCGTTCGCCGTGGTCATCACCACCGCCATGGTGACCCTCTCCGGGGCGAGCCCCGGGCGCTGGTACTGGGCCGGCCTGCAGGCCGGGGTCACCGCCGGCACGGTGTTCACCATCTGGCTGTGGTCCCAGGCGTTGTTCGAGATCCACATCCTGTGCCTGTACTGCATGATCGTGTGGGCGGCGATGATCCCGCTGTTCATCCTGCTCACCGTGCGCAACCTCGCCCACGGCGTGATCCCCGCGCACGCCGCGGTGGTGCGGTTCTCCGCCGGCTGGGCCGGAACCCTGGTGGCCATCGCCTATGTGGCCGTGGCCGCCTCGGTGTTCTGGACCTTCTTCCCGGCCCTCACCGGTTACTGACACACCAGCCGCACTACGGCCCGCCCACGCGCCCGCAACGAGGAGAAACCACACCATGGCCGAGACCGACGTGCTAGTGATCGGCGCCCGCCAAGCAGGGCTGGCGCTCGGGCACTACCTGAGGCGTGAGGAGCCGAGCTGTCGGCAAAGCCGGACACAGGTTGGGAAACCGAGAAGGGCAGGCAGTAGGTTCCTTGTCCAACAGGCCCTCTACCGCCACGTCGCGACAACCGGGCAGCTCCGTGAGGATGGAGGCAAGGTCCTCGCCCGGAAAGGAAGTACATGATCGGCTGGCTGGAGCGGTGGCAGATTCCCTTGTACCTGGTTGCCCTGGGAGCCGGTGCCGCTTGCGGAAGCGGCATAACCGAACCGACACCGTGTCCACGATCAAGGGCCAAGGCCCCACTCCTACTCCGGCCTCACCTGACCCCGCTCCGGCACCACCACCGCGGCCGAAGTCGCCGACGTTTGATCGCCTCGATGAAGGGAAATTCGCTATGCCGCCGATCGACCAGTGGGTCACGTTCGAACCCCTCACCGGCTCACCCGTCGGCATCGCCGCTCTGCTGTTCGCGGCACTGTATCTGCGAGGAGCGATCTGGATGTGGCGAAACAGGCGCCGTTGGGCGATCGCCCGCACAGCATCGTTCCTGATCGGGTGCGCCCTGATCTTCGCTATCACGATGTTCGGTGTGAACCGTCTCGCGACGGAATCCATCACAGCGCTGGTGTTCCAGCAGATCACCCTGCTGACCGTCGTTCCGCCGCTCCTCATCGCAGGGTCACCCGGGCTGCTGCTCCTGCGCAGCACACCGCACACCGGCCTCGGGCGTCTCGTGCTCCGTGCCGCGCACGGGGGACTGCGCTCACGATTCTGGAGCGCCGCACTGCACCCTGTGGTCGCCATCGTCATTGCGATACTGCTGTACCCGGTCCTCTACCTGACCGACGCGATCAGCGTCATCATGCGCATCCCCTTCGGCCAGGACGCCTTGCTCTTCGTCATCCTCGTCCTCGGCATCGTCTCGGCAACACCGCTATGGTCCTCCGATCCGCTACCGCGCCAACCCTCCTTCGCCGCACGATTCGTCGATATCGCCGTCGAGATCCAGATCCACGCCATTTTCGGCCTGATCCTGCTCCGTACCGCCACACCGCTGTTCAGCGCATACGCCACCCCCACAGGCAGCCATGACCCCGTCATCGACCAGGCGATCGCCGGCACGCTGGTATGGACCTACGCGGAGCTGCCGATGTTCGTAGTGCTCATCGTCTGCCTGTCCCGCTGGCGAGCCCGCGACGTGCGCACCTCGAGACAGCGACAGAAAGCCGAGGACGCCGAACTCGACTCTTACAACGAGTACCTCGCCAGCCTCTCCCGAAGACGGAACGAGAGCTAGGGCATGTCTGACAATCGTTTGGACCACGCGAGCACAGCGTTCAACACCACGGCGGCCCGGTAGACGATCGCGTACTTGTCGTACCGGGTCGCCAGGCCCCGCCATTGCTTCAGGTGCGCGTACTGGCGCTCGATCACGTTCCGGCCCTTGTAAGCCTGCGAGTCCAGGCCCACGGGACGGCCACCGGCCGAGCCGCGGCGCCTGCGGTGGCCCTGCTGATCCGCCGGCTCGGGGATCACGGCTTTGATCCGGCGGGCACGCAGGTGGGTGCGGATCGCCCGGGAGGAGTACGCCTTGTCGCCCAGCACCGCCTCGGGGCGGGTCCGGGGCCGCCCTACCGGCCGTGCCACGCGCAGCCGCCCCAGCAGCGGCAGCAGCATCGGGGAGTCCCCGGCTTGGCCGGGGGTGATCAGGCTGACCAGCGGCAGCCCGGTCCCATCGACGAGCTGATGGATCTTCGTGCTCAGCCCTCCCCGGGAGCGCCCGATGCCGTGATCGGCCGGCTCCTCATGCAGATTCCTGTAGTTCGACCCATCCCCCTGTGAGGCGGGTGATGTTCGTCGCGTGCTGATGCGCGCGGGCGATCGTGGAGTCCACCGAGACCGACCAATCGATCAGGCCTTCGGCGTCCGCGGCGGCGGTCAGCCTCGCCAGCACCGCATCCCAGGTGCCCTCTTCAGCTAAGCGCCGGTGCCAGGTCCACACGGTCTGCCAAGGCCCGTAGACCTCGGGCAGATCCCTCCATGCAATCCCGCACCGATATCGGTAGATGATCGCCTCCACCATCGTGCGGGCGTCCGAGAACGGCCTGCCGGCCCTGCCGGTCCGGGTCGGGAGCATCGGGGCGATCAACTCCCATTGGGCATCGGAGAGCATCTGGAAGCGGGACATGCCTTCCAGGGTGTCAGCTGGCCCCCTGGATCCATTCTCAGACACGCCCTAGGCTGGAGCCATGACCTCCCCCTCCCCCATCGGACTCCTGCTGGACGTGGACGGCCCCGTGGCCTCCACCGAGACCCGGGCGGTGCCGGAGGGGATCGTCACCACCCTCGCGCGCCTGGCCGCGGCGCGCGTGCCGGTGGGCTTCAACACCGGCCGTTCCGCCGACTTCCTCCTGCACAGCGTGATCGGCCCGCTGCGCGCCGCCGGCCTCCCCGAGGACGCCCCGTTCTTCGCGATCTGCGAGAAGGGCGCCGTCTGGTTCCCCTTCTCCGACGTCCCCGCCGGGGACCTCCCGGCGGTCACCGTGGACGCCCCGACGCCGGGCTGGGTCCGCACCGACCCGGCCATGGCCGTCGACGCCGACGTGCGGGACGCGATCTGGGAGATCAACGGCGAGCGGGCCGGCGACCTGCAGTTCGTCGACCGGACGAAGCTGCTCATGGTCTCCCTGGAGAAGACCGTGGGCGCTGACCAGGACGCATACGTGCAGGTGCGCGACGACGTCGCAGCAGGCATCGAGGACCTCCTCCGCGAGCGCGGGCTCGCCGAGGACGTCCGCGTGGACCCGACGGTCATCTCGATCGACGTGGAGCACCGCACCTCGGGCAAGGACCTGGGCGTGGACCGCTGCCTGGGCATGCTCGCCGAGGTCGGCGTCGCGGTCCCGGAGCGTTGGTTCACCGCCGGCGACTCCCGCACGGACTACGCGATGGCGGACGCGCTGCATGCGATGGGCGCCCCGGTCGAGCACATGGACGTCCGGCCCGCGGACGGGATCCCGGAGCGCCCCTACCGGGTGCTGACCGCCGCGGACCTCGCGGAGCGCGGGGTCGGGCAGGCGGAGGACGTCCACGAGCGGGCCGGCGAGTCGCTGCTGCGCTGGGTCGAGCGAGACCTCCTCGCCTGAGCCCGGGGCATCTTACGCGCCTCCCCCGCCTGCGTCACGCCGATGACGCCACGGCGTCACGGGGCGTCACGCGGGTCCATCCGGCGACACCGGAAGTGGCGGGCGGAGCGGTTCACGGGTGAACTGGACGGATGACCGCTCCGAGCCCTGACTCCGCCACCCCCGCACGGGTCGTCCCCGTCCTGGACCTGTCCATCATGCGCCGCCCGGACGGGTCCTTCGACCCGGACTTCCTGGACGCGCTGCGTCACGCCGCCCACCACGTCGGGTTCTTCCAGATCGTGGACTACGGCGCCGCCCCCGGCCAGGTGGACGAGCTGTTCCGCGCGACCGCCGAGTTCTTCGCCCTCCCGGAGGAGCAGAAGCAGGCGCTGCACAATCAGAACTCCCCGCACTACCGCGGCTGGTCGGCGATCGCCGCGGAGCGCACGCAGGGCCGTCCGGACTCCCGCGAGCAGCTGGACTTCTCCCCGGACCGCGAGCCCGTTCCCGTCGAGCGGATCGGCGAGGGGCAGGAGTACTGGCACCTGCAGGGCCGCAACCAGTGGCCTGCGCAGATGCCGGAGCTCGAGCGCATCGCCATGGACTGGACGGCTCTCATGGACCGCGTGGGCGAGGACCTCCTCAAGGCCCTCAGCGTGTCCATCGGCCTGGACGAGGACCACTTCTCCGCGGCCTTCGACGGCGACCGCGCCTGGATGGCCAAGCTCGCCCACTACGTGGGCGGCGTCGCGGAGGCGGGCGCCCAGGGTGTCGGCCTGCACGCCGACTACGGCTTCATCACCCTGCTCCTGCAGGACCAGGTGGGCGGCCTCGAGGTGCGCCCCTACGGCCAGGACGAGTGGCTGCCCGTCGAGCCGATCCCGGGGGCGCTCGTCGTGAACCTGGGCGAGATGCTCGAGGTGGCCACGGACGGCTACCTGATGGCCACCATCCACCGGGTGCAGTCCCCGCCGGAGGGCGTGGACCGCTACTCGGTGCCGTTCTTCTTCTCGCCCCGGCTGGACGCGGTGATCGAGGAGGTGACGCTGCCGGACGAGTACGCCGCCGAGGCCCGGGGCGTCTCCGACGACCCCACGAACCCGATGCTCGCCTCCTTCGGCTCCAACATGCTCAAGGGCTTCGCCCGCGCGCACCCGACGGTGACGAAGAAGTTCCACCCCGAGCTGCTCCCGCGCTGACAGGGGCGGCCCCCGCGCAGGCCGCGCGTGACTGCTGTCCCTCCCGTCCTCAACGGGCCTACCGTGGTGGACGACGCCGCGCCCGGCGGACCGGTCCGGGCGCAACCGAGATCGAAGAGGTACCCCGTGGCGACCGTCGCCAAGCACATCGTCGAGACCCTGTCCGCCTCCGGCGTGCGCCGTATGTACGGCGTGCCCGGCGACTCCCTGAACGCCCTGACCGAGGCCCTGCGCCAGCACACCGACATGGAGTGGGTGCACACCCGGCACGAGGAGGCAGCGGCCTTCGCCGCCTCGGCGGAGTCCCAGCTGACGGGCGAGCTCACCGTCTGCGCGGGCTCGTGCGGTCCCGGCAACCTGCACCTGATCAACGGCCTGTTCGACGCGCAGCGCTCCCGCACCCCGGTCCTGGCGATCGCCGCGCACATCCCCTCGGAGGAGATCGGGTCGGGCTACTTCCAGGAGACCCACCCGCAGGAACTGTTCCGCGAGTGCTCGGTGTTCGTGGAGCACGTCTCCGACGTGTCCCAGATGCCGCAGCTGCTGCGCATCGCCATGCGCGCCGCCGTCGAGCAGCGCGGCGTGGCCGTCCTGGTGATCCCCGGCGACGTCGCCCTGCAGGACCTCGATGCGAAGCCCGAGGTCATCCGCGCCACGCGCTCCCACGTGGTCCCGGACGAGGAGTCCCTCCGCGAGGCCGCCGAGGCGCTGAACTCGTGCAAGCGCATCACCATCCTGGCCGGCTCCGGCGCGGCCGGGGCGCACGACGAGGTCGTCGCCCTCGCCGACAGGCTCCAGGCGCCGGTCGTCCATGCGCTGCGCGGCAAGGACCACATCGAGTACGACAACCCGTTCGACGTGGGCCTGACCGGCCTGCTCGGCTTCGCGTCCGGCTATCACGCGATGAAGGAGGCCGAGACGCTGCTGATCCTCGGCTCGTCCCTGCCCTACCGGCAGTTCTACCCGGAGGACGCCACCGTCATCCAGGTGGACGTGCGCGGCGAGCAGATCGGCCGCCGCGTCAGCGTGGACATCCCGCTGCTGGGCGGCGTCCGGGAGACCGCCCAGGCCCTGATGCCGCTGCTCAAGGGCAACTCGTCGTCGGCGTTCCTGAAGAAGGCCCTCAAGCACTACGACAAGTCCCGCAAGGGCCTCGACTCGCTGGCGACCCCGAGCCGGGGCACCATCCATCCGCAGTACGTGGCGCGCCTGCTGGACGAGGCCGCGGATGACGACGCCGTGTTCATCCCGGACGTGGGCTCCCCCGTGATCTGGGCGTCCCGCTACCTGACGATGAACGGCCGCCGCCGGATCGTCGGCTCGATGGTGCACGGCTCGATGGCGAACGGGATCACCCAGGCCCTCGGCGCGCAGGCGATCGACCGCAGTCGCCAGGTCGTGGTGATGGCCGGTGACGGCGGCCTGGCCATGATGCTGGGCGAGCTGCTGAGCTTCGTCCAGAACCGGCTCCCGGTGAAGACGGTGGTGTTCGACAACGACTCCCTGAACTTCGTGGAGCTGGAGATGAAGGCCGCCGGGTTCGTCCCCTTCGGCACGGGCCTGCAGAACCCGGACTTCGCGCAGGTGGCCGAGGCGATCGGCATCAAGGGATTCCGCGTGGACCGCGCCAAGGACCTGCCGGACGTGATGCGCGAGTTCCTGGCCCACGACGGCCCGGCCCTGCTGCTGGTCAAGACCGAGCCGCAGGAGCTGACCATTCCGCCGAGCATCGAGCTCGAGCTGGCCAAGGGCTTCGCCCTCTACGCGCTGCGCACCGTGCTGGACGGCAAGGGCACCCAGCTGATCGACCTGGCCAAGGCGAACCTCCGTCAGCTGTTCTGAGCGGGGGCCGGGGCCGCGTTGCGCCGCGGCTCGGCCCCCGGTGAGGCTGCGCACCGCACCCGGCCCGGCGACGACGGCGGCCCGGACGCGTGTGCGTCCGGGCCGTCGTCGTGGGTCAGATGCGGGGTGGCCGCCGAACGGGCTCAGGCCCGATGCGAGCCGGCCCCGTCCGCGGTGTCGGCGCGGACGTCGGTGGAGAGGCCGCCGACGCCCTGCGTGATCAGGCCGTCCGCGCGGTGCTCCCAGAAGTCGGCGTTCTTGATGCCGAGCGGGCGCGGGTCGAACTGCGGGTCCAGGCCCTGCTTCTTCTGGGCGCGGTAGTCCTTCAGGGCCTTGAGGGCCGGACCCTGCAGGACGAGGATGCCGAGGATGTTCAGCCAGGCCATGGAGCCCACGCCGATGTCGCCCAGGCCCCATGCCGCGCCGGTGGTGGCGACGGCGCCGTAGGCCACCGAGACGAGGATCAGGGCCTGCAGGAGCCGCAGCGCGACGCGGCGGACCGTGCCGTTGCGCAGGGTGCGCGTCAGGTACACGAGGTTGACCTCGGCCATGTAGTAGTAGGCCACGATCGTGGTGAAGGCGAAGAACGCGAGCGCGATCGCCACGAAGGTGGGACCGAAGCCGGCGAACACGGCGTCGAAGCCGGACTGGACGAAGGCCGGGCCCACGGAGGCGGTGACCGGCAGGGTGCCGCCCTCGAAGAGCACGCGGCCGGTCTCGGACTCGCCCTCGAACACGCGGTAGGCGCCGGTGGAGATGATGATGAACGCGGTGGCGGAGCAGACGAACAGGGTGTCGATGTACACCGCGAACGCCTGGACGAAGCCCTGCTTGGCCGGGTGGGAGACCTCGGCGGCGGCGGCCGCATGCGGGCCGGTGCCCTGGCCGGCCTCGTTGGAGTAGACGCCGCGCTTGACGCCCCACTGGATGGCGAGTCCCAGGATGGCGCCGAAGACGGCGTGCGTGCCGAACGCGCTGGAGAAGATGGTGCCGAAGACCTCGGGGATCTGCTCCCAGTTCATGAACAGCACCACGAGCGCCAGGATGATGTAGGCGATGGCCATGATCGGCACGACGTACACGGCGAAGGTGGCGATGCGCTTCACGCCGCCGAGGACGATGAAGGCGAGCAGGATGACCATCCCGACGGCGGCCACCCACGCGGGCAGGCTCCACGCCTGCTCCATGGCCGCGGCCACGCCGTTGGCCTGCACGCCCGGTAGGAAGTAGCTGGTGGCGAAGACGGTGACGATCGCGAAGAGGATCGCGTAGACCTTGAAGGCGCCGCCGGCGGCGGTGTGCTTGTAGGCCTTCTCGAAGTAGTAGGCGGGGCCGCCGCGGTACTCGCCGGTGTCCGGGTCGCGCTCCTTGTAGATCTGGCCGAGCGTGGACTCGATGAAGGACGTGGCGGCGCCGAGCAGGGCCATGACCCACATCCAGAACACGGCGCCGGGGCCGCCGAACGCGATGGCCGTGGCGACGCCGCCGATGTTGCCCATGCCGACGCGGCCGGCGAGCGACATCATGAGGGACTGGAGCGATGAGGTGCCGTCCGCGGAGTCCTCGCCCTCGCGGAGCTGCTTGACCATGTCCGGGATGTTCACGAACTGCAGGAACATGGTGCGGACGGTGAAGTAGAGGCCGACGATCAGGCAGAGCCAGATCAGGGCCGGGGACCAGATGACGTCGTTGATCTCTGTGACCAGATCGGCGAAGGACATGGGATGCTCCCGGTGCGATGGGGGACGATTCCCGGATGCGTGTCATATGTCACATCGCGCCCGGATGAGTGAAGAGTACACGGACGCTCGGCCGGGCCGTTCCGGCGCGCCGTCAGACCGACGGGAGCACGACGGACCAGGGGGCGGCTCGGAGGCGGTGGACGGGGCACGACCCGCCCGAGGACGACGGAAGCCCCGGGACCGACTGGTCCCGGGGCTTCCGATCTTCCGCGGAGGATGGGGGATTTGAACCCCCGAGGGCTGTTAACCCAACACGCGTTCCAGGCGTGCGCCATAGGCCGCTAGGCGAATCCTCCTTGGTGCGCCCTCATGCGGCGAACCGCGCAAGGGCAGGATCCATCATAACCAGATCCCCGCGCCGCGCGCCAATCCCCGCCGGGCGAGGTGCATCCGCCCCTGTCCACTGGTAGAGTTCCGGACGGCCCCTCACGTGGTGTCATCTCGCTGAACTCCCCCAGGACCGGAAGGTAGCAAGGGTAGGTGGGCTCTGGCAGGTGCGTGAGGGGTCTTCGACTTTCCCAGGAGGTCCCATGCCCGCCGGACGCTACGCCCCCTCCCCCACGGGAAGCCTGCACCTGGGCAACCTGCGCACCGCGCTCGTCGCGTGGCTCGCCGCGCGCGCCACGGACCGCGCCTTCCTGCTGCGGGTCGAGGACCTGGACCGCGTCCGCTCCGGGGCCGAGGCCGACCAGCGGGCGGACCTGGCCGCCGTCGGGCTGGACTGGGACGCCGAGCCGGTGCGTCAGTCCGAGCGCACCCCCCTGTACGACGCCGCCGTGGCCGCCCTGCGCGCCGCGCACGGCGCGGACGCGGTCTACGAGTGCTTCTGCTCGCGGAAGGACATCGCCGAGGCGACGTCGGCCCCCCACCCGAGGCCCGACGACGGCGCCCCCGCCTCCGGCGGCACCGTGCCGCTGCGTCCGCCCGGCTTCTATCCGGGCACCTGCCGTGGCCTGACGGAGGCCGAGCGGGCCGAGCGGCGGCGGGTGCGCCCCGCCGCCCTGCGGATCGACGCGGCGAAGGTCGCGGGCCTGCCGGCGGGCGAGATCCCGCGCGCGACCGCCGTGGACGTGCTGCACGGCGAGGTCACGGGCCTGGTCGACGACCTGGTGCTGCGCCGGAACGACGGGGCGTACGCGTACAACCTGGCCGTCGTCGTGGACGACCTGGCGCAGGGCGTGGACCAGGTGGTCCGCGGCGACGACCTGCTCGACTCGGCCCCGCGCCAGCGCTGGCTGGCCGAGGCGCTGTGCGTCGCACGCGGAGAGCCGACGCCCGCGGTGGAGTACCTGCACGTGCCGCTCGTGCTGAATGCGGAGGGGCGGCGGCTGGCCAAGCGGGACGGCGCCGTGACCCTCGGGGACCTCGCCGCGCAGGACCCGGCGTGGACCCCCGCGCGGCTGCGGGACCGACTGCTGGAGTCCCTCGGCCTGCCCGCGGGACCGCTGGCGGTCGCCGTGCGCGCGTTCGACCCGGCCGCCCTGCCGCGCGATCCGTGGGTGTTCACCGGGCTCTGAGTCTGAGCGGGCCTGCGGCGTCCCGGCCCGCCGCAGGCCCGGCCCCGGTCAGAGGACCTGGGCGGCCTGGTCGAAGTCGAGGCGGCCCTGGCGGGGCTGCTGCGCCTTCTCGTCGTCCGCGGCGGCGTGGCCCACGTTGATCACCAGGAGGGACTTCCAGGCACGGTCCGCGTGGAACTCGGCGTCCACGGCGGCGGCGTCGAACCCGGCCATGGGGCCGACCTCGAGCCCGTGCGCGCGCAGGGCCACGAGCAGGTAGCCCACCTGGATGAGCGCGTTCGTGCGGCCCATCCCCTCGCGCATGCCCGCCTTGCCCTCGGCATCCTCTTCGAAGCCCTCCCGGAACGGGGCGAGGTGGCCCATGTGGCGGTGCCAGTCGAGGTCGTAGGAGGCGATCAGCGTGAGCGGGGCGCGCTCCGTCTTCTCCCGGTTGAACTCGATCATGAGCGGGGCCAGGCGGGCGCGGGCCTCGGGGCTGTCCACGACGTCGAGCCGCAGCGGCTGGTTGTTCATGGCGGTCGGCGCCCAGCGGAGGTCCGCGTAGGCCCGCTCGATCAGCGCGAGGTCGACGGGCTCGTCCGAGAAGAGCTGCGTCGTGTGGCGGTCCGCGAAGAGGCGGTCGATCTCCGCCTGACTCAGCGGTCCCGCGTCCGGGGCCGGCTGCGTGGAGTGGATCGTGTCCTCGGCGTCGGTGTGCATGTACGTGGTGGTCATGGGCCAGGGAACGAGCCGGCGGGCGTGCGCATTCCCCGGCTCCCTTAGCCCGTCCGCCCGCCGGATAGGCTTTCGAGGGTGAGCACCGCCCTGTATCGCCGCTATCGCCCGGACCGTTTCGAGGACGTGATCGGGCAGGACCATGTCACGGTCCCGCTGCGCACCGCACTGGCGAAGGACCGCGTGAACCACGCCTACCTCTTCTCCGGCCCGCGCGGCTGCGGCAAGACCACGTCCGCCCGCATCCTGGCCCGCTGCCTCAACTGCGCCCAGGGCCCCACGCCCACGCCGTGCGGCGAGTGCGACTCGTGCCGGGACCTGGCCACCGGCGGGCCGGGCTCGCTGGACGTGCTGGAGATCGACGCGGCCTCGCACGGCGGTGTGGAGGACGCCCGTGGCCTGCGCGAGCGGGCCACGTTCGCCCCGGTGCGGGACCGCTACAAGATCCTCATCATCGACGAGGCGCACATGGTCACGGCGGCGGGTTTCAACGCGCTGCTGAAGATCGTGGAGGAGCCGCCGGAGCACCTGAAGTTCATCTTCGCCACCACGGAGCCGGAGAAGGTCATCGGGACCATCCGCTCCCGCACCCACCACTACCCGTTCCGGCTCGTGCCGCCGGAGCCGCTCATCGCCTACCTGGAGAGGCTGTGCCAGGAGGAAGGCGTCCGCGTGGAGCCCGGCGTCCTGCCGCTCGTGGTGCGCGCCGGCACGGGCTCGGTCCGGGACACGCTCTCCGTGCTGGACCAGCTGATCGGCGGCGCCCAGCAGGGGCAGGTCTCCTACGACCTCGCCGTGAGCCTGCTCGGCTTCACGCCGGAGGCGCTGCTGGACGACGTGGTCGACGCGATCGCCGCGGACGACACCCCCACCGTGTTCCGCGTGGCCGACCGCGTGGTGCAGTCCGGCCAGGACCCCCGCCGGTTCGTGGAGGACCTCCTGGAGCGGTTCCGGGACCTCGTGATCGCCCGCGCCCTGCCGGACGAGGCCTCGTCCATCCTCCACGGCATGCCGGAGGACCAGGTGCGTCGCCTGGCCGCGCAGGCCTCCCAGCTCTCCCGGGCGGAGCTCTCGCGCCTGGCGGACGTCACGAACCTCGCCCTCACGGACATGGTGGGCGCCACGAGCCCCCGCCTGCACCTGGAGCTGCTCATGGCGCGGCTCATGCTGCCAGCCACGGACGACACCCACCGCGGCCTGGCCGCCCGGCTCAAGGCCTTGGAGCGCCGCGTCGCCGGCGGCGCCGCGTTCTCCCCCGACGACGACGCCTCCTCCGGCGCCGAGGGGCCCGCGGCGGGTGGCGCCGGCCAGGGCGGCGCCGCCCTGAGCGGTGCGGCGCTCGCGCGCGCCGCCGCCCGCCGCGCCGAGCCCGAGCAGGCACGGGAGCAGGAGCCCGGGGCCGGGAGTGACAAGCGGGCCGCGGAGCCCGCGACGCCGAAGCCCGCGACGCCCGAGCCGGTGGCCGCCGCCCCGGCCCCCGAGCGTCCAGCGGAGGCTCCGGCGCCGTCGTCGTCCGCGCCGGCCGCCCCTGCTGCGCCCACCGCGCACACCCCGAGCCAGGTGGAGAAGGTGCGCCGCGCGTGGCCGGACATCCTGGCCGCTCTCGAGAGCGACTCGCGCCTGATGTGGATGCTCGTGAAGGACAACGCCACCGTGGCGGGGTACGACGGGGAGCTGCTCACCGTCGCGTTCCCGCAGGAGGGCCCGCGCCGCACGCTCCAGTCCCGCAACGGCGAGCAGGTGCTCGGCGAGGCCGTGCACCGCGTGCTCGGCATCCGCCCGAGGCTGGACCTGATCCTCGGCGGCGACACCCCGCGGGGTGAGGAGCGCCCAAAAGCTGAGGGCCGCCCCGCCGCGGCCGTGAGCGAGGCCCCCGCCGCCC
>NZ_JAKRNH010000065.1:0-14514 GCF_022346985.1 Micrococcus sp. ACRRV | reverse complement strand
GGAGGGTGCCGTCGGCCGGCACCCTCCCGCGCGCTGAACCGCGCCGGAGGGGACGTCGCCGTCGGACCGCGAGCGTGAGCGCGGCGACGCCGAGTGCCTCGCGTTCTTCCTGGCGCTGGTCACGGCGGCCCTGGTCATGGCGGGCCTGGCGCTGGCCACGGACCTGGGGCCGCTCCTGCGCGTGCTGTTGAGCCTCGGCGCGTCCGGGCTGGCGGGGGCGCTGACGCTGGCGTTCACCCGCCCGTCGCTGGAGGACTGACCTCCGGGCTGGGGCCGCGGCGGCGTCAGGCGGCCGGGCGCAGACCCCGCAGGAACACGGTCAGCAGCCAGTCCTCGAGGTCGTCCCGGCAGGACTCCAGGGCCGGCAGGGGCGGCCGGGTCACCGCGATCAGCCCGTTCATGTAGGCCCGGCCGGTGACGTCGTCGCCCACCAGGCCGGCCTCGCGCGCCAGGTCCACGGCCCGGTCCGCGAGCCCCATGACGGCGTCCTCGGCACGGCCCATGGCCTCCGCGGGCGGGGTGTCCTCCTCCTGCATGCGCTCCTGGGCGGCCAGCAGGGAAGCGAGGTCCTCCGCGGCCAGGCCCCGCGCCAGCGCCTCCCAGCGTTCCGCGACCGGCCCCGTGCCCTCCACGAAGCCCCGGAGCAGGGTCTCCAGGCGCTCCACCACGCGCTCGAGCACGGCGGTGAGCAGGGCCCGCCGGGACGGGAAGTGGCGGTACAGCGTGCCGACGCCGACGCCCGCGGCCTGCGCGACGGCCCGCAGGGACGCGTCCGGCCCCTGCTCGGCCACCAGCCGGGAGGCGGCGGCCACGAGGTGGCGGCAGTTGGCGAGGGCGTCGGATCTCATGCCGGTCATCCTCCCATCCGCACCCCCCGGGACACGGCGCCACCCCTGGTGGGACGCCCGCGGTGCACCGGGTCCGACCGCGGGATGAGCCGGCCCCGCGACAGTCCCTCCCGCGCTCCGATCCCGACGGCGGGGCCCCGCGGGACCCTGGTGGCATGGACATCACCTCGCCCCGCTCCGCCGCGCACGACGCCGGCGCCCACGCCCTGGCCACACCCCTCGCCCACGCCGCTGCCCCGCCGGCCCCGGCCGTCTCCGCCCGCGGGCTGACCAAGACGTACGGCCGCGGGGACGCGGCGGTGCACGCGCTGCGCGGGGTGGACGTGGACGTGGAGACCGGCCGGTTCACGGCGATCATGGGCCCCTCCGGCTCGGGCAAGTCCACGCTCATGCACTGCCTCGCGGGGCTGGACACGCCGGACGCCGGCGTCGTCACCCTGGGGGACACGGTGATCACGGGCCTGTCCGACGCCGCGCTGACCCGCGTGCGCCGGGACCGCGTGGGCTTCGTGTTCCAGGCGTTCAACCTGGTGCCCACCCTCACGGCGGAGCAGAACATCGTCCTGCCGATGGAGCTGGCCGGACGCACCCCGGACCGGGCGTGGCTGGCGGAGATCGTGGACCGGCTGGGCCTGTCGGACCGCCTCGCCCACCGTCCGCACGAGCTCTCCGGCGGCCAGCAGCAGCGGGTCGCGGTGGCGCGGGCGCTGCTGACGCGGCCCGACGTCGTCTTCGGGGACGAGCCCACCGGCAACCTGGACTCGGCGACCGGCGCCCAGGTCCTGGACCTGCTGCGGCGCGCCACGCGGGAGACCGGGCAGACCGTCATCATGGTCACCCACGACCCGGTGGCCGCCGCCGCGGCGGACCGGGTGGTCCTCCTGGCGGACGGCGCGCTGGCCGGGGAGCTGCACGCGCCCACGGCCGAGCGGGTGGCCGAGGCCCTCACGGCCCTGCAGCAGGGCCGGCCCCTCCCGCAGGGCCGGCCGCTCCCGCAGGACGGGGGCCGCTGAGATGTGGACCGTGGCCCTGTCCCAGCTGCGCGCCCGGCGGCGCCGCTACGCCTCCGTGGTGCTGGCCGTGCTGATCGGCACCATGTTCCTGGCCGCCTCCTTCCTGGTGGCCTCCACCGCGCAGGCGACCCTGCGCACCACCCTCGGCTCCGTCTACGCGGGAGCGGACCTCGTGATCCAGCCCGAGGACGACCCCGAGACCTCCGCAGACGCCTCCGGCCCCCCGCCCGGGCAGCGGCTCGCGGCGCTGGCCGGCACCCCGGAGACGCCCGGCGCCCTGGCCCGCCTCGACGACGTCGCCGAGGCATGGGCGCCCACCCCCGGGTTCGCGGAGGCCGCCGCGCCGGGCGGCGGGACCCCGCGGCCGGCGGCGGTGATCCCCGCGCCGGCGCACCCCGACCTGCTGGGGGTGCGCGCGGTGGCCGGCGCCCTGCCCGACCCGGCCGACGCGCGCGGCGTGGCCGTGGACGAGGAGACGGCCCGCGCCCTCGGCGTGGGCGTGGGCGACGAGCTGCCCCTGACCGGGGAACCGACCCGGGCGCCCGTGCGCGCCACGGTGACGGGCCTGACGAGCGTGTCCCCGGACCCGATGCTCTCCTCCCAGGCCCAGGTGTGGGCGTCCCGCCCCGTGGCACAGGACCTCGCGCCGGACGGGCAGGTCCCCTACACGACGGCCGTGCTGCTGCGCCTGGCGCCGGGCGCGGACCGGGAGGCCGTGGCGGAGGCCGCCGCGCGTGCCCTCCACGACGACGGCGTCCCTGCCGCCGTGCAGACCCCGGACCAGGCGGTGCGCGACCAGCTGGCCTCGCTCTCCGGCGGCACGGACCTGCTCGGCTGGGTGCTCGGCGGGTTCGCCCTGCTGGCCCTCGTGGTGACGGCCCTGGTCATCGCCAACACGTTCCAGGTGCTCGTCGCCCAGCGCACCCGCGAGCTCGCCCTGCTGCGCGCCGTGGGCGCCGAGGCCCGGCAGGTGCGCGGCGCGGTGCTGCTGGAGGCCGTGGCGACCGGCCTGACGGGAGCCGTGGCCGGCGTCGTGCTGGCCGTGGGCCTGACCGCGGCCGTGGTGGCCGTGGCGCGCGGCGCGCTCGGCGCGGACGCCCTCACCCTGGGCGTGGACTGGCTCCCGCTGGCGGGGGCGGTGGCGCTGGGCACGGCCGTGGCGGCCGTCGCGGCGCTGGGCCCGGCCCGGGCGGCCACGCGGGTGGCCCCCGTGCAGGCCCTGCGCCCGGTGGACGAGGCCCCGGTGCGCTCCCGCGTCGGCCTGGTGCGCGCCGGGCTCGGGCTGCTGCTCGCCGTCGGCGGGGCGGCCCTGATGTGGTGGGGCGCGTGGGGCTCGGCGTTCGCGGCCGCCCTCGGCGGCGGCGTGCTCTCCTTCCTCGGCGTGCTCCTGCTGGCCCGGCTGTTCGTGCCCGGGGCCGTGCGTGCGGCCGCCGTGCTGGCCCGCCCGGCGGGGGTGCCGGGCCGGCTGGCCGGGCTCAACGCCGTCCGGCACCGGCGGCGCACCGCGGCGACGGCGTCCGCCCTGCTGATCGGCACCACGCTCGTGGCGCTCGTCCTCACCGGCGGGCGCACCGCCCAGATCCGGCTGGACGCGCTCCTGGACGAGGAGTACCCCGTGGACCTGGTGGTGTCCGTGCCCGCGGGCGGGGACCTCGCCGCCGCCACCCGGGCGCTGGGCGCGGTGGACGGCGTCGGCTCCGTGGCCGCGGCGTCCCCCGTGGGCGCCACGGTGAACGGCAGCCCCGCCTACGCCGTGGAGGCGGACGCGCTGCGCTCCGTGGTGGCCGCCCTGCCCGACGGCCAGGACCGCGCCCTCGGTGACGGCGCCTCCGTCCTGGTGCCCGCCTGGGCGGGGGCGACCACGGAGGTCGTGGTGGACGGGAGGGTCTCCGGGCTCGCCTCCGTGCGCGGCTCCGGGCTCACCACCGGCGTGTTCCTCACCCCCGAGACCGCAGAGTGGGTGCGCCGGCACGGGGTCGCCGCGGACGCGGGCACCGCCTCCGACGCCGCCGGCCCCGCCGCCGAGGACCAGGCCGTGGCGGGACTCGTGCTGGTCGCCGCCGCGGACGACGTCTCGGTGAACCGCCTGCAGGAGATGTCGGCCGCGCTCACCGCCGCGGCCGGCGCGGGCGCGTCCATCGTGGACGGCGGCGCCGCGGAGCGCGCCGTGTACGCGCAGATCATCGACGCCCTGCTGTGGATCGTCGTGGGGCTGCTGGCGGTGTCCGTGCTGATCGCGCTGATCGGCGTCGCGAACACGCTGAGCCTGTCCGTGATCGAGCGGACCCGGGAGAACGCGCTGCTGCGGGCCCTCGGCCTCACCCGGGGCGGGCTGCGCGGGATGATCGCCGTGGAGGCGGTGCTCGTGGCCGGCGTCGCGGCGGTGCTGGGATGCGGGCTGGGCGTGCTCTACGGCTGGGCCGGCTCCCAGCTGGTGCTGGGCCAGCTCGTCGCCCAGCTGGGCGAGGACCGGGCGCTGGTGTGGCCCGAGGTCCCGTGGGCCGAGCTGGCGCTGGTGGTGGCGGTGGCCGCCGTCGCGGGCCTGCTGGCCTCCCTGGCCCCGGCGGGGCGGGCCGCTCGGCTCAGCCCGGTGGAGGGGCTGGCGACGGTCTGAGCCTCTTCCGCCTCCTCCCCGCGGCGCGCCCCTCAGCGGGTCGCGCCGCGGGTGAAGATGGCCTCGCGGACGTCGTCGTCGTCCTCGAGGCCGGCGCCCAGGCCGGCGCCGATCGTGGCGAGCCCGCCCACGAACCAGGCGAGCTTGGCGTACTGCCACGGGCTGGCCGGCTCCCCCGTGACCTCCGTGAACACGTCCCCGTCCACGAGCAGCAGCGCCCCCGCCAGGGCGGCCAGCATCAGCAGGGCGTGGAGCACGAGGACGCCGATGACCACCGTCAGGACGGTCGCCAGGTTGAACACGGCCACCTGCTCCCGCTCGGCGGCGCGGCGCGGACGCTCCCACAGCTTCGCGCCGACCACCAGGGACAGGCTCACGGCCGCCACCGCCAGCAGGCCCAGCAGGGACATCTGCACGCCGTCGTAGGCGGCGGAGAGCATCCACAGGTCCGTGGTGAGCAGGGTCAGGGCGCCGGCCGCGAGGGCCGTGGACATGGAACGGGTCAGGGACACGGCCAGCAGCCACGGCCGGTTGCCCCGCACCGTGCCCAGCAGCAGGCGCGCGTTGGCACGCAGCACCCGCCAGGTGAACGACGCCCCGGACTCGTCCGCGCGGGCCTCCACGTCCTCGGCGCGCTGCCGGGCGCGGGCCACGGCGGCGGTGCGCTCCCCGGCGGAGGGGGCGCCGTCGTCGGGGTCCAGGCCGAGCACGCGCGCGACGACGTCCTCCACCGCCTCCCGCGCGCCCCCGTCCGCGAGGTCCAGGGAGACGACGCCCGCCGCGTGCACCGGGGACACCTGCGACCGCAGCGTGTGCGGCCCCTGGACGAGGGCGTGGCCCGTCAGCCCGACGGCGACGTCCCAGTCCTCGTCCAGCATGCGGTCGCGGGTGATCTCCAGCAGGTCGAGGGAGTCGTCGTCGGCGTCGCCGACCTCCTCCGCGCTCACGACGACGTCCCAGGCCAGGCCCGGGTAGGCGGCGTCGAGGCGGGCGGCCAGGGCGGGGCTCACCCGGCCATTGTCCCCCGGGCCCCGCTGGCGCATGCTGGGCGCATGAGCGCACAGCACACCGCCATCCCCTCCGGCTCCCCGATCTGGATCGACTACTCCGCGGGCGACTTCGCCACGCAGCAGGCCTTCTACTCGGCCCTCTTCGGCTGGACCTTCCAGGACCAGGGCGAGGACTACGGCCACTACACCATGGTGCGGGCCGGCGACGCGGTGATCGGCGGCGCCATGGACGGCGAGCTGTCCGCGCAGTTCTCCGGCGGCCCCGTCCAGCCCGCCGCCTGGACCGTCTACCTCAAGACCGAGGACATCGCCCGGACCCTCGGCCTGGTCGCCGAACACGGCGGCCAGGTCATCGTGGAGGCCATGCCCGTCGGCGAGCTGGGCTCCATGGCCCTGGCCATGACCCCCGGCGGCGAGGCGGTGGGCTTCTGGCAGCCGGGCGAGTTCTCCGGCCACGACCTCCCCCTGACCCCCGGCACGTCCGTGTGGTTCGAGGTCATGTCCAAGGACTTCGCGGCGGACGCGGAGTTCTACCGCGCCGTCTGCGGCTGGGACGTGGTCCCCCTGGGCCCGGACGGCCAGCAGGACGACGCCGCGCCGGACGAGGACGGCATGCCGGCCTACGCCACGGACCACACCGGCGAGCAGGCCACCGCGGGCCTCTGCGACGCCGCCGCATGGCTGCCGGAGGCCGTGCCGAGCCACTGGCGGGTGTACTTCCAGACCACGGACATGGACGCGTCCGTGAAGGTCGTCGAGGAGAAGGGCGGCCGGATCGTGGACGGGCCGATGGACTCGCCGTTCGGCGTCGTCGCCTCCGTGGTGGACCCCGCGGGCGCCACCTTCCAGCTGAACCAGCCGCCGGCACGCGGCTGAGCCGCCGACGCCATGGACCCGAGGACGCGCACGCGCCGCCCCCTCCTCCCCCTCACGACGGCGGCCCTCGCCCTGGCGCTGGGCCTCACCGGCTGCACGGGCGGGCCGCAGGAGGCGGCGTCGTCCGCCGCGGCGTCCGAGACCACCTCCGCC
This sequence comes from Micrococcus sp. ACRRV, assembly GCF_022346985.1. Lineage (NCBI taxonomy): Bacteria > Bacillati > Actinomycetota > Actinomycetes > Micrococcales > Micrococcaceae > Micrococcus > Micrococcus sp. ACRRV. The sequence continues at coordinate 8,000 of NZ_JAKRNH010000065.1, read as the reverse complement.
GCCGGGGACGTGGTGCGCGGAGGCGCAGAGATCGATGCCCCCGAGAGCGCCGAGCCGCTCTCGAATGCGCGGGCGGCCGCAGAGGGGGACGACCGGGCGGCCTCCGCGCGGGCGTCCCACGAGGCGGCCGCCTCCTCCGAGGCGACGGCCGTGCCGCGGCACGCGGTGGTCACGCTGCCCGCCGCCCTGTTCGAGACGGGCGGCGGAGGCACGACCTTCGACGCCTGGGCGCGGACCACCGACGCCTGGCAGGCGGACGGCTCCGACCCGCGGATGCCCGACCTCGGCGGCTGGGACCCGAAGACCGAGCCGGTCGTCGCCGAGGCCGTGCTCCCCGCCGACCAGGACAGTCTCAGGAACCCGGGGGTGCTGACGGTGCCGGTCTCCGGCCCGGGCGTCACGCACCGGCTGGTGCTGCTGTGCGAGCACACCTCGCCGCGGCGGGACGAGGAGACCGCCGGAGTGGACGTCGTGGCGGGCGAGACCCACGCGGCGATCGCCTCCAGCCTGGGCTGCACGCCGATCGATGTGCGCCACACGGTGCGCCCGGAGCACATCGTGGACGGAGCCGTGCGCTACGAGTTCCAGGTGGCGCCGCTCGAGGCCGGCCGCCTGGCAGTGCTCCAGGGCCGCTGACACCGCGCCTCCGCCCGGCGCCGACCGTTTCACGCACGAGAGCGATCCTGAGCCCGTCCGCTTCACGCACGAAAACGGCGGGGGTCAGCCGGAGAGGCCGTACTCCTTGAGGAGCTTCCGAGCCTCCTTGGTGCCGGCCTTCTGCAGGCGCAGCAGCTGCGCGTAGATCCCGCCGGACTGGGCCAGCTCGGCCGGCGTCCCGACCTCTTGCACGCGCCCGCCGCGCAGCGTCACGATCCGGTCCACGGACGCGATGGTGCTCAGCCGGTGCGCCACGATCAGGCTGGACCGGCCCACCATGAGGTCGTCCAGCGCGGACTGCACGAGCCGCTCGGACTTGGTGTCCAGGGCGGAGGTCGCCTCGTCCAGCACGAGGACCGGCGCGTCCTTGAGCACCGCCCGGGCCACCGCGATCCGCTGCTTCTGCCCGCCGGAGAGCCGCAGGCCGCGCTCGCCGATCAGCTGCTCGTACCCGTGTTCGAACTCCTCCACGAACCCGTCCGCGAACGCGGCCTTCGCCGCCGCCCGCACCCGCTCGCCGGAGGCGTCCGGGTCCGCGTAGGCGATGTTCTCCCGGATGGTCCCGGAGAACAGGAACGGCTCCTGGAACACCGCGGCCACCTGCCCGCGCAGCACCGCCAGGTCCAGGCCCGCCACGTCCCGGCCGAACACCTCCACCCGCCCCGATCCCACCGGGTACAGGCCCATGAGCAGGTGCGCGAGGGTCGACTTGCCGCCACCGGACTCGCCCACGAGCGCCACCTTCGCCCCCTGCGGGATGTCGAACGTGACGCCGTCCAGCACCGGGCGCTCGGCCTCCGGGTCGTAGGCGAAGGTCACGTCCGCGAAGCGCACGGCCGGCACGTCCGCACCCGCCCGCACCGGCGCCCCGGTGGGCGCCTCGGCCCGGTCCCGAACGACGACGCCGGCCGCCGTCGTCGTCGTGGGCGCCTCCGCGGACCCGACGCCGGCCGGCAGGGCCGCGCCGCCGGACCGCTCGCGCTCCTCGGCCAGCACGCCGAAGTAGTCCTTCGAGCCGGCGACGGCGCGCTGCGCGGAGTCCACGAGGTAGCTCATGGAGAAGATCGGCTGCCGGGCCATGTTCATCAGCTGCAGGAGGATCACCATGTCACCCACGGAGAACAGCCCCCGGGCGGTCCGGACGAACACGATCAGGTACATCACGCCGAACACGAGGTTCAGGGCCAGGCGGCGGCCGGCGTCCATGCCGTGCCAGAACCGGGACTGCTTCCGCGTGATGCCCACGGTGCGCCCGAACCGCTCGGTGAACCCGGCGAGCTCGTGGTCCTGCCGGTTGTAGGCGCGGACCACGTTCATCTGCGCGACGGTCTCGGCGAAGCGGCCGGAGGCGATGTCCACCTCCGTGTTCTTCTCCCCCTCCCAGACCTGCCACTTCGCGGAGGTCTTGGCGGTGAGCCACATGTACACGGGGAACACGACGGCCAGCAGCACGGCCAGCGGCCACCAGTAGAACGCGGTGATCACCAGCACGGCGGCCGTGGTGATGAGCATGGTGAACGCGTTGTTGGAGAAGAACTGCAGGAACTGGGTGAGCTCCGTGATTGACCGGTTCAGCCGGTTGACGATCCGCCCCGTGATCGCGGTGTCGAAGTACCGCTGGGGCAGGTGCAGCAGGTGGTCGTAGTACCGGCCGGAGAGGGCGGCGCGCATGCGGGCCGCCATGACGTCACCCCAGTAGCCGCCCACGCTGACGACGGCGGTGGTCGCCACCTCGACCGCGAGGAAGGCCAGGGCCAGCCAGGTCACGGCGGCGACGGCGTCGTCCAGGGTGCTGCGGCCGGCGATCGCGTCAACGATTCTGTTGGTCGCGGCGCCGATGAGGAACGGGGTGGCCAGGGACAGCGCGGCGGCGAGCACCGAGCAGACGGCGATGCCGAGGTAGAGGGGGGTGAGCTGGGGGGCGAACCGGAGGATGCGCAGCAGGGATCTCACCGCTCAAGGGTAGACAGCCGCGGGAGGCCGGCACCCCGCCGGTAGAGTCACCGGCCATGAGGATCCCCGCGGTGTGCGCCGCCGTCGCCGTCGTGACGCTGCTGGCGTGGGGGTTCACCCAGGTGGTGCCGGCGTCCCCGGGCGCCTACGTGGCGGTGCTGACGGCGGCCACGGTGGGCTTCGGGCCGTTCTACGGCGTGCCGACCCGGGCGGTGGTGGACCTGCCCTGGCGGCGGCTGCGCCGGCTGCGCGCCCTGGCCGCCCGCGCCCACACCCGGTGGCTCGCCCGGCAGCTGCGGGTCGCGGGCTCCGACGCGCGGATCCGCCGGAGGATCCGTTCCCGCACGGACGTGCTGGCGTTCCGGCGGGAGGCCGTGGGGCGACTGCTGAACCACGGGCTGTCCGCGGTGCTCCACGCGGCGGCGGGGGTCGCGCTGGCGGCGGCGGGGCACCCGCTGTGGTGCGTGGTGGCCGTGGTGGCCGGCCTGCTGTGCACCAGCTCGTCGGGGCGGATCCGCAGGCCGGTCTCCTCGCGGGTCTCCCGCACGGCGGTCTCCAGCGGCGTCTCGCCCGGCTCGTGCTTGCCGCCGGGGAACATGAACACGGCGGTGCCGGCCTTGCGGACGGTGAGGACCCTGCGATCCGGGCGGGCGATCACCACGGCGGAGACGCGGATCTCGGCGGGCTCGTCCGAGCGGGCGGCGGGAGCGGTCATGCCCCCATCCTCCCCCGCGGCGGCTCAGAACAGGGTGAGGGCGACCTTCCCGGCGATCCCCAGCACCACCACGCCCACCGCGCCGTCCACGATCCGCCAGGTGCGCGGCGTGTTCATCAGCGGGGCCAGCTTGGCGCCGCCCCAGCCCAGCACCAGGAACCACAGGGCGGAGGAGGCGACGGCGCCGGCGACGTACAGCCACTTGTCCGCGCCGTAGCCCTGGGCGAAGGTGCCCATCATCACCACGGCGTCGAGTATCGCGTGGGGGTTGAGCAGGGAGACGGAGAGGCAGAGCAGCACCAGCCGCGGCAGCGGGGTGAGCGCGGGGCGCGGCGCGGCGGAGGCGGGCGCCGTCGTCGAGACCGGGCGGGTGCGGAGGGCGACGCCGCCCCCGGTCCCGGCCGGAGCGGTCGCGGCGTCGGCCCCGGCGTCAGGGCCGGCGGCGACGACGGGCAGGCTGCCGGTCATCGCGGCGACCTCCTCGGCGGTGGGGGCCCAGGCGTCGTCCTCGACCTCGGCGGCGGCGCCGGCGAGGGTGCGGTCGCCTCGGCGGGCGGAGCGCAGGGCGCTGACGCCGAACCAGACCAGGTACGCCACGCCCGCCACGGTGAGCGCGGGGACCAGCCAGGGGGCCCGCTCGGCGGCGGCGCCCACCCCGGCCGCGCCGGCCAGGAGCAGGACGATGTCCGACAGGAAGCAGACGCCGATGGCCGTCCAGGCGCGGTCCCCGCGCACCACCTGGCGCAGCAGGAACAGGGTCTGCGCGCCGATGGCGACGATGAGGGCGAGGTAGGTCAGGAAGCCTGCGGAGAAGACGGTCACGAGGGACGAGGGTAGGGATCGTCCCTGATCCGCTCCAGCGCAGGATCCTTCAGGATCTGAAGCGATCCTTCAGGTCGGCGGGCTACCCTGGCCGCCGTGAACAGCGACCACCTCCGCGCCCTGGCCGCCGCCGTCGACGAGGGCACCTTCGACGCCGCCGCGGCCTGGCTCGGCCTCTCCGGGTCCGCCCTCTCCCAGCGCATCAAGGCCCTCGAGCGGCAGACCGGCCAGGTGCTCCTCACCCGGACCGTTCCCGTGCGCCCCACGGAGGCCGGGGAGCGGATGCTGCGCCTGGCCCGCCAGACGCTGCCCCTGGAGGAGGAGGCGCTCGCGGCCCTCGGCCGGGGCACCGGGCGCCGCGCCCCGCTCCGCGTGGGCGTGAACGCGGACTCCCTGGAGACGTGGTGGACCCCGGTGCTGCGCGAGGCCGCCACCTGGGACGACGTCGTCCTCCACCTGCATGCGGAGGACCAGGGCCACACCCCGGAGCTGCTCCGAGAGGGGACCGTGGTGGCCGTCGTCACCGACGACCCCACCCCCGTCACCGGCTGCACCGTCACCCGGATCGGCACCATGCGGTACCACGCGGTGGCCGCGTCCTTCCTCCTGGACCTCCACCGAGACGCCCACGGGCGCGTGGACGTCGCCACCATGCCGGTCGTGGACTACGGCCCCCGCGACGGGCTCCAGCGCACCATGCTGGAGCGCGCGGCCCGGGGGCGCGTCTCCGTCCCGCGCCCGCCCCACCACCTGGTCCCGTCGGTCGGGGCCTACGCGTCCGCCGTCGGGATGGGCCTGGGCTGGGGGATGCTGCCCACCGGGCAGGTGCCCCCGGAGCTCGCGGCGGGCTCCCACCCGGACCTGGAGCTCGTCCCCGAGCTCGGCACCGCCGAGGTGCCGCTCTACTGGCAGCGCTGGTCCGCCGGCACGCCCGCCCTGGACCGGCTCACCGCGGCCGTGACCGCGGCGGCGCCCGCCGAGTGAGCGCCCCGGCGTGGCTCCACGCACGACGACGGCGGGGACCCGCCGGAGCGGATCCCCGCCGTCGCGGGGGTCGGGGCGCCTGGCCCCGCGTCACCGGGCCGGCCCCGCCTTCCGGGGGCCGACGGACGGGATCAGCGGCCGTTGCCGGGGATGCCGTCGGTGCCGCCGGCGCGGTGGCCGGCGTCGCGCACGCCGTCCTGCACGCGGGTGGTGTCCACGTGGTGGTTCTCGGTGTGGGTGGGCTGCACGCGCTGGGTCTCCCGCACGGGCTGGGCGTGCACGACCTCGCGCTTCTTGCCGCGACCGGCGAGGCCGGCGAGGCCGAGGAGGCCGGCGAGGCCCCACAGGCCCCAGTTGCCGTTGTCGTCCTTCTCCTCCGTCTGCTCCGGCTCGGGCGACTGCGACGAGGCCGGGGCCGTGGTGGCGGTCTCGGTCGCCGGGGCGGTCGAGCTCTCAGCGGCGGTGGCGGCCGGGGCGCCGGCGCCGACCAGCACGGCGGCGCTCAGGGTCAGGGCGGTGGCGGTCTTGCGGATGTCAGCCATGATCGTTCTCCTCTCGCCGGCGGCGGGCGCCGACCGGCTTCTGGTGCGGACCCCGGCGGCGGTTCCGCCGACGTCCATCTCGGTCATACCCATGCACCTTATGCAAAGGGGGGTGGGGTTCCGTCAACCCCTGCGGGCCGAAGGAATTCAGTTGATCCATCACCCTCCGACCTGGGCGAATCCGCCTCCGGACCGCCCGGATGGTGGCCGGGAAGAGCCCCCGATCCCCCTGGCCGACGGGCCGCCTCAGCCCGCCGCGAGCATCTCGCGGACCTGCGGCGCGACCCTCGTGCCGTAGAGCTCGATGGAGCGCATCATGGCCGCGTGCGGGAGGGGGCGTCCGAGTGCTCCATGCCGAACCGGCCGGCCCCGAGCGCTCGGTGCGCGCGCCGATCGCGGCGCGCACCAGGTCCGGGTGGGAGACGGCGCAGTCGGGGCGGTGATGCTCCCCCACGCCGATCACATCCACGCCCACCCGGTCCGCGAGCACGCCCTCCGCGACGGCGTCGCGCGGCACCTGCGGCTGGTCCATCCGCTGCCCGTCCGGCGGATCAGCCCTGGGCGGGGCGGATCACGTAGCCGGCGCCGCGCACGGTGTGGATCATCGGCTCGCGGCCGGCGTCGATGCGCTTGCGCAGGTAGGAGATGTAGAGCTCCACGATGTTCGCGCGGCCGCCGAAGTCGTAGCCCCAGACGTCCTGGAGGATGCGGTCCTTGGAGAGCACGGTGCGCACGTTGGCCATGAGGAACTTCAGCAGGTTGAACTGGGTGGCGGTGAGCTCGATGAGGTCGCCGCCGCGGGTGACCTCGTGGGTGCGGGTGTTCATCACCAGGTCGCCCACCACGAGCTCCTCGCCGGTGGAGGCGTTCAACCCGGCCCGGCGCACCAGGTGGTGCGAGCGCAGGAGGATCTCCTCGACGGCGAAGGGCTTGGCGACGACGTCGTCCGCGCCCGCCAGCAGGGCCGCGATGCGGTCCTCGGCCTCGGCCGGGGAGGCCAGGACGATCGCGGGCATCTCGGCCCAGTGGGCGCGGAGGCGGGCCAGGACCTCCAGGCCGCCGCCGTCGGGCAGGCCGGCGTCCAGCAGGGCCAGGTCGGGGCGGCGGGCGGTTCCCTCCTGGACGGCCGCGGCGGTGTCCTTGGCCACGACGGTCTCCCAGCCGAGCAGGGAGTAGCCCATCGAGAGGAGGTCGGCCTCCAGGCCCTCGGCGTCGGCCACGAGGACGCGGACGGGCGAGCCGTCCTGGTGCGTCAGGTCCGGGAGGGACTCGCGCAGCTCGGCCATGGAGGCGGGAGAGACGGTGTGCTCTGCAGAGGTCACGGAGAGGTGTCCTTGTCCGTTGCGGGACCGTGTCCGATCCCTGGTCCCCGGAGGCGGGCGCCCCCGGGCGCGGAGGGCCGGGGCCGGACGGGGGGATGGACTCCGGCGGGCAGCTCTCCGGGCGACGTGCCGGGCCACCGGGGATGAGGCGGCCGAGCCGTAGCCGGATCGTTACTTTACGACGTTGCGCTCACCCGATGGCGCACCACGCAGGTCTGCTTCAGCGCCCTCAGAAGATCAGCCGGGCTCGGGAGGGCTCAGTCGAGGGGCTTCATGGCCCAGTGCGTGGCCAGCGTGCCGAACATGTGCAGCTCGTGGCCGATGTTCACGAACCCGGCATCGGCGAGCATCCCGGCGATCTCCTCGGGCGTGTGGAACGCCCGGGTGGAGGAGGAGAGGTACTCGTAGGCCTCCGCCCTGTCCGTGATGAGGCGCGCCAGGCGGGGCATGATCCGGTGCATATAGAAGCTGGAGAACGGCTTGACCAGGTTGTCCGGCGCCGGGGAGGTCTCCAGGGCGGCCACCCAGCCGCCGGGGCGCAGCACGCGGAACTGCTCGGCGAGCGCGGCTGGGATGTCCGCGACGTTGCGCAGCAGGTAGCCGTGAGTGAGGGAGTCGAACTCGCCGTCGGCGAAGGGCAGGGCCAGGGCGTCCGCCTCCACCCACTCGATGCGGTCCCCGTTCGGGCGGGTCCTGCCCACCTCCATCATCTCGGGCGCGAAGTCCGCGGCGACGACGTGCGCGTCCGGGTGCTGCTTCAGGATCTCCAGGGCGAGGTCGCCGGTGCCGGTGGCCAGGTCCAGCACGCGCGCGGCGGCGGGGACGTTGGCGCGCTCCACGGTGCGGCGCACCAGGCGGGGCTCCTGCCCCCACGTCATCACCGTGTTCATGAGGTCATAGCGGCCGGCGATCGCGTCGAACATGCCGGACACGCGCGCGCCGTGGTCGGCGTCGTGGGCCAGGGAGGCGGGGCGCGGCAGGGGGGAGGGGGAGGTCTCGCTCACC
>NZ_JAKRNH010000064.1:0-14574 GCF_022346985.1 Micrococcus sp. ACRRV | reverse complement strand
ACACCCCCGACCCCGGCGTCCCCCAGGAGGACCACGCCGAGGACGCAGCGCCGCCGTCGGCGACCGCACCCGACGACCGCGGATCCGGCCACCCGGACTCCCACTACCCCGCCCTGATTGAGCGGCTGCGGGCCAGCGGCCCGCTCGAGCCGCCCGTCAACGCGCGCCCGGCCGGGCAGGGCGGTGCCCGCGAGGAGCAGGTCCCCGCACCCGTCGACGCCGCGCCCCCGGCCGAGGACCCCCGCGCGTCGGGCGCCCGCGCCGCCGCCATCCAGGCGGCCCGCGAGGCCGCCCGGGGCGCCGGGCCCCGACCCGCGGACGGCGCCCCGGGCGGCCCCGCTACGGCGTCCGGGCCGTCCGTAGACTGGCAGGACGAGGTGGCCAGCGACGACGACGTGGCCCTCGAGGACTCCGGCCTGGTCGGCCGGCCCGTGGTGGAGCGCCTGCTCGGCGCCCGGCTGCTGGAGGAGCGTCCGCTCGAGCCCGGACTCTGATCCGCATGCACACAGACACGGCCCCACGAGGGCGGGGAAGGCACGGTGAGACGTGTACGAAGGCGCCGTCCAGGACCTGATCGACGAGCTCGGCCGGCTGCCGGGCATCGGCCCGAAGTCCGCCCAGCGCATCGCGTTCCACGTGCTCGAGGCGGACGCCGCGGACATGCTCCGCCTCGCCGACGCCATCCGCACCGTGAAGGACAATGTGCGCCTGTGCTCGGTCTGCTTCAACGTGTCCGAGCAGGAGGTCTGCCACCTCTGCCGGGACGCCCGCCGGGACGACTCGCAGATCTGCGTCGTCGAGGAGTCCCAGGACGTCATGGCCATGGAGCGCACCCGTGCCTTCCAGGGCCGCTACCACGTGCTCGGCGGCGCCATCAATCCCATCGCCGGGATCGGCCCGGAGCAGCTCCACGTGCGCGAGCTCCTCACCCGCCTCCAGGACGAGGCCGTGCAGGAGGTCATCCTCGCCACGGACCCCAACCTCGAGGGCGAGGCCACGGCCACCTACCTCGGGCGCCTGCTCGGCGCCACCGGCATCCGCGTCACCCGTCTGGCTTCCGGCCTGCCCGTGGGCGGCGACCTCGAGTACGCGGACGAGGTCACCCTCGGCCGCGCCTTCGAGGGCCGCCGCCTCATCTCCGGCTGAGGCTCAGGCCACCCGCGTCCCCGTGGGCAGCCGCCCGGCCGGGGTGTCCAGGCGGCGCCGCCCCCACCACAGGAGCGCCGCCAGGAACCCGCCCTGCAGGAGCATGCCCAGCGGCCACGTCGGCCAGGTGCGGTCGACCAGCGTGACGGGCGAGTCGGTCACGGAGCCCTCGTTGACCTGACCGTCCACGCAGTCCGTGTACTCCCGCGGGTCGATCTGGGCCACCCGCATGCCCAGGGAGATCAAGTTCAGCGCGCCGAACTCCTCCCCGGCCGAGTCCTCCCGCAGCTCCGGCAGCGGCACGGCGTCGGCGACCACCACGTAGGGGTTGCCGGCGAGCAGCCAGGCCACCCGACGCGGGTCCGGCACGGTCGTGTCCCGCAGCGGTCCGGCGCAGGACTTCGTGGACCCCGCGTCCTCCGCATAGCCGTAGGTGACCTGGTTGGTCTGCAGGCGGGTCTCGATGAACTGCAGGGAGATCGTGAACGCGATCAGCGAGCCGATCGTCATCATCGCGACCAGCAGGTACGTCACCACCACGGCGAACAGGGTGCGGCCCGTGATCGCGGAGACCGCCACGCCGATCCCCGTGACCACCGCGAACTCCACGAGGATCATCGCCAGGCCCGCGAGCACCGCCAGCGGGGGCACCTGCCCCACCACGGCCGCCACGATGAGCCACGGCGCCGCCGCCACGAGGAACGCGACCGCCGCGATCCACGCCGCCAGCCACTTGCCCAGCATCAGCTGCCAGGTGGACACCAGGGTCACCTGGGTGATCGCCAGGGTGCCCGCCGACCGGTCGCCCGAGATCGCGTTCGCCGACAGGGCCGGGGACACCAGCAGGCAGAGCGTCAGGACGAACAGCAGCACGCCGTCGTACAGCCAGCGCCCGAAGACCATCGTGGAGTCGGGGCTGTTGCCCCCCGTCCACGCGTGCAGGCCCAGCGCGCCGAGGGTGACGCCGCCGACCAGCAGGAAGAACACGCCGAGCAGGATGTACCAGCCGCGCGAGCGCAGCCGCTGGCGCAGCTCCATGCCCACCAGGGTGCGCAGGGCGTCCACGACGCCGAGGCGCCCGCTCCCCAGCGGGGTCGGGCCGCCCGCGGGGGCGGCGGCGGGCGGCGGGGTGTGCAGGACGGCGCTCATGCGCGGCCTCCTTCGACGGTCGGAGCGGGGCCGGCGGCCGTGACGGGTCCGGCGGCGTGAGGGGCGGGGCCCCCGAGGGCGAGGTCCAGGTAGGCGTTCTCCAGCCGGGAGCCCTCCGGGGCCAGCCGGCTCACGGGGACGCCGGCGGCCACGAGGTCCGCCAGCAGGGCGGCCGCGGCGTCCTCGCCGCGCAGCCGCACCACGACGCCCGGCCGGTGCCCCTCCAGGGGCGCGGCCAGGGGCACGCCGCGCGCCTGCAGGGCGCGGACCAGCTCGTCGCGGCGGGACGGGTCCGGTCCGGCGATCCGGTACGGACGCTCCCGGCCGGCGTCGTCCGCGCCGGAGAGGTCCCGCACCGCCACCGTGGCACCCTCGCTCACGAACACGGCCCGGTCCGCCATCTCCTCCAGCTCCGCGAGCACGTGGGAGGAGACCAGCACCGCGACGCCGGCCGCGGCCATCGCGCGCACGTCGTCCCGCAGGCGGATCCGGGAGGTCGGGTCGAGGCCGTTGGCCGGCTCGTCCAGCATGAGGACCGCCGGGCGGTGCACGGTGGCGCGCGCCAGGGAGAGCCGCTGCTGCTGGCCGCGGGAGAGCACCCGGGCGGGCCGGTCCGCGAACGGCTCCAGCTGGACCCAGGCCAGCTGCTCGCGGGCACGCGTGGCGGCCTCCGCCTGCCCCATCCCGTACAGCCGGCCCAGGCTCGTCAGGATGTCCGCGCAGGTCAGCGAGTCCCACACGCCCAGGGTGTCCGGCATCCAGCCGAGCAGCCGGCGGGCCTGCCCCGGGTCCGCCATGGCGTCCACCCCGGCCACGGACACGGAGCCCCGGTCCGGACGCAGCAGCGTGGCGAGCAGGAGCATGAGGGTCGTCTTGCCGGACCCGTTCGGGCCGACGAGGGCGGTCACGGACCCGGCAGGGGCGGTCAGGGAGACGTCGCGGACGGCGTGCACGGACCCGAAGGATCGGGCCAGGCCGTGCGCCACGATCCCCGAGGGCGGCTGCGGGAGGACGGAGCTGGTCATGTCCCCATCCTGGCCGCGCCGCCGTCGGCGCCCATCCGACCACGGGATGACCTTGCCCCCGCCGGGGTGGTCCACCAAGCGGACGCGGGAGGTCACCCGCGTCACTCCCACCCGAGGCGCCGCCTACAATCGGGCCAGCCGCGCGTCGCCGTGCCGCCCTGGGGGTGCGCCGGACGGCCGCCCCGCCCCGCCCCCGTCCGGAAGGATCCTCCGTGAGCCTGATCGTCCAGAAGTTCGGCGGCTCGTCCGTCGCCGACGCCGAGGGCATCCAGCGCGTCGCCCGCCGCATCGTGGCCACCCAGCAGGCCGGGAACCAGGTGTGCGTCGTGGTCTCCGCCATGGGCGACACCACGGACGAGCTGCTGGACCTCGCCGCCGAGCTCACGGCCGACGCCCCCGCCCGCGAGATGGACATCCTCCTCTCCGCCGGCGAGCGCATCTCCATGTCCCTGCTGGCCATGGCGATCGACGCGCAGGGCGTCCCGGCCCGCTCCTTCACCGGGTCCCAGGCCGGCATGATGACCGACGCCGCCTACGGGCGCGCCCGCATCATCGAGGTCAACCCGCACCGCGTGCGGGCGGCCCTGGACGAGGGTGCGGTCGCGATCGTCGCCGGCTTCCAGGGCATGAGCCGGGAGTCCAAGGACATCACCACCATGGGCCGCGGCGGCTCGGACACCACCGCCGTCGCCCTGGCCGCCGCCCTCGGCGCGGACGTCTGCGAGATCTACACGGACGTGGACGGCGTGTACTCGGCCGACCCGCGCGTCGTGTCCTCGGCCCGCAAGCTCCCCCAGCTCTCCTCCGAGGAGACCCTGGAACTGGCCGCCTCCGGCGCGAAGGTCCTGCACCTGCGCTCCGTGGAGTACGCCCGCCGCTTCGGCGTGCCGATCCACGTGCGCTCCTCCTTCTCCGACCATGAGGGCAGCTGGATCATGCCCGACCCGAACGACACCATCCACCTCAAGGAAGGCGCCCCCATGGAACAGCCCATCGTCGCCGGCGTGGCCCACGACCGCTCCGAGGCCAAGGTCACGATCGTCGGCGTCCCGGACGTCCCCGGCAAGGCCGCCGAGATCTTCCGCGTGATCGCCGAGTCCAACGTGAACATCGACATGATCGTGCAGAACGTGTCCCGTCAGGACTCCGGCCGCACGGACATCTCCTTCACCCTGCCGATCGTGGAGGGCAAGGCCGCCATCGAGGCGTTGCGCGCCGCCCAGGAGTCCATCGGCTTCGAGGAGATCGTGCCGAACAAGGAGATCGGCAAGCTCTCCCTGATCGGCGCCGGCATGCGATCGAACCCGGGCATCTCGGCCACCTTCTTCAAGGCCCTGTCCGACGCCGGTGTGAACGTGGACCTGATCTCCACGTCGGAGATCCGCATCTCCGTGGTCACCTCCGAGGACAAGCTGGACGACGCCGTCCGCGCCGTGCACACGGCGTTCGGCCTGGACACGGACGTCGAGGCGACGGTCTACGGCGGCACCGGCCGCTGACCCCCCCCCCTTTCGCTGAGGAGACCGTCGCTTCCATCCCGCCTCTCCGGGATGGAAGCGACGTCTTTCTGAGCGGAAGTCGGCCCGGGCGGAGCCCCTCACGACGACGCCCCCGCACCTCCACGTGGAGGTGCGGGGGCGTCGTCGTCAGCCGGAGGTCACGGCACGGTGACCTCGACCTGCGTGGCCGTGCCCTCGGCCCAGGTCACCTGGCCGCGCCAGGTGCCGGAGGTGAGGCCGGTCCAGTTCACGGTCGCGGAGGTCTCCTGGCCCGTGGTCACGGGGATCGGGTTCGGGGTGACCGTCATGTTGCCGGCGTCCGAGCGCAGCTGCACGGTCTCCAGGGCCGCGGTGTCCGCGCCCGCCGGGTTCGCGTAGAGCTGGGTGAGCACCAGGTAGGTGCCCGGCTCCGGGTCCTGGATGGTCACGGACTCGTCCGAGGACTCCGTGGCGGAGGTGAACTGCTTCTTGGACGGGGTCTGCACCAGCATGTCCCAGTCGGCCGTGTCCACGCCGGAGTCCACTGCGAAGGTCACGGACTTCGTGCCGGGGGCCACGGTCACCGGGGTGACCTTGGAGCCGCCGGGCTGCAGCGTCACAGCCTGGGACTCGACCTTGTTCAGGCCGAGCACGGACGGGGTGAGCTGACCTGTGAAGCCGGGCTGGACGGCCACGGCCGCGGAGCCGGAGGCGCCGGTGCCGGTCACGGAGGCGTCCGCGGTGGCGGGCACGGACTTCAGGGTCACCGGGGAGGTGACCGACGGGACGGCCTTGCCCTTGGCGGTGGTCCAGGAGAAGGAGCCGTGCGTCCACTGGCTCAGGGCGGCGTCGGTGCGGGTGAAGGTCAGGGTGACCTCCGCCTTCTGGCCGGCCTTGAGGTCCAGCACGGACGGGGACGCGGTCACGGTGTAGCCGGGCACGGAGCCGGAGAACGTCCAGCGGCCGTTCTCCAGGGCGGTGACGGTGCGCTTCACGGAGGCGGTGCCGAGCACGTCCGGCAGGGCCACGGAGGGCACGTTGACCTCGCGGCCGGCGAGGTCGCCCAGGATCAGTGCGTTCCACTGCGTCGCGTCGGACTCGTAGACGAGGCCCGGGCGGTTCGCGGCGGCGACATCCGCGGAGCCGGCACCGGTGGCGAAGTTGTCCTGGTTGACGGTGCCGTCCGCGTTGTAGACGTCGCCGGCGGTGGTCATCAGGGCGGACTTCACGGCCATCGGGGACCACTCGGGGTGCTTGCCGATGAGCAGCGTGGCCATGCCCGCCAGGTTCGGCGAGGCCATGGAGGTGCCGGACATCAGGCCGAACACGTTGCCGTGGTAGTCCGAGTCGTACTCGGAGACGCCGGCGATCACGTTCACGCCCGGGGCGGCCACGTCCGGCTTGAGGAACTCCTGGTTCACGGCGTTGGACGGACCGCGGGAGGAGAAGCCGGCGATCTGCGGCAGCGGGTCCGGCGCCTGGCCGGTGGTGTCGCCGGGGACGATCGTGGCCTGCAGGCCGCCGGCCTTGGCCTTGGCGATCAGCGAGGCGTCGTTGGTGTGCACGGTGGGCACGGCGTGGATGTCCGCGTCCAGGGAGCCCGGGGTGACGTTCACCAGGATCATGCCGACGCCGCCGGCGTCCTTGACCACGGCGGACTTCTCCACGCGGGCGTTCACGCCGCGCTCGCAGAGCACGATCTTGCCGGCGGCCTTGGCCGGGTCGAGGGCGCCCGGCTTGCAGAGGCGGGCGTCGTCCGCGGAGACACCCGCGGCGGCCGCGTCCGCGGCGTGGATCACCGGGGCCGGGCCGACGCCGGTGCGCGCCGAGGAGGCGCCGCGCACCTTGGTGCCGTCGGAGAGCTCGAGGGTGCCGGTGAGCTCGTTGGAGAAGGTCTCCGCGGCCACGGTGGTGACCCACGGGGAGGAGTGGTTCACGGTGCTCGGCGTCGGGCCGGAGTTGCCGCCGGACGCGGCGACGAAGATCCCGGCCTCGGCGGCGGAGCGGAAGGCCAGGGCCACCGGATCCACCACGGAGGTGTTGTTGCCGGAGATGGAGTAGTTCAGGACGTCGACGTTGTTCTCGATGGCCTTCTCCACGGCGGCCACGGACGCGGAGGAGTAGCAGCCGCCGGTGTCCGGGTCGGTGTCCTCCCAGCAGACCTTGTAGGAGATGAGCTTCGCGGCCGGGGCGACGCCCGAGCCGAGGCCGAAGGACGCGCCGTCGATGGTCTGCTCCACGTCCTTGGCGCCCACGATGGTGGTGGCCACGTGGGTGCCGTGGGACTTCACGCCCAGCGGGGAGATGCGCTCGGCGGGGTCGCGCTTCTCCACGGGGGTGCCCCGGACGAAGTCGTCGGAGAACGCGTAGGCGCCGATCAGCTTCGAGTCGCAGGTGGAGGCGGGGAAGTCGGGGCCGGACTGGCACTCGGCGGTGGCGAGGGTGCCGTCGGCCTTCTGGACGGCGATCCTGCCGTCCGCGGTGCGGAAGGTGTCGCCGGCCTTGAGCTTCCCGTTGTTGGTGCGCGGCCCCACGGGGGTGCCGTCGAGGAAGGGGCTGTCCGGGTAGATGCCGGAGTCGATCACGCCGACGACGACGCCGCGGCCCGCGTTCTCGGCCTTGCCGAAGGTGGTGTTCCAGGCCCCCTTCTTGCCGTTCAGCCCGAGGAAGTCGGTGGAGGTGTAGTCGGGGGCGACCTGCTCGTCGGCGGTGACGGCGAGGACGGCGGGATCCTTCGCGTAGGCCTCGGCCTGCTCCGCGGAGAGCTCGGCGACGAAGCCGTTCAGCGCGCGCTGGAACGTGACCTTGGGGGTGACGCCCTGCTGCGCGGCGACCTTCTCCTGCTGGCGCTTGAGCTTGGCCTCGTAGTTCTTCACGCGGGGGTGGTTCGCGTCGAACTTCGCGGAGGGGGCGGCGCCGGGGGCGGTGGCCTGGCTCTCGGCGACGGCCGAGGGGGCGTCCTTGAGGATCACGAAGTAGCGGCCCGCCTTGAGGGGCGTGGCGGCCTGCACGCCGACGGCGTGCTCGGCCTGCGGGGCGGCGAAGGCCGGGGCGGCGAGGGGCGCCGCCATCAGGCCGGCGGCGGTGACGGCGGCGGCGAGCAGGCGCAGACGCTGGGGGTGACGGTTCATGGGCTCGTCTCTCTGGTGCGGCGAAGGTCCGGCCGGGTGAGGCCGTCGGGCGGCCCACGCGGGCCCGAGATCCGGAGCCGCGGAGTGATCTGGAACACGCCCGTGGCGAGCAGACTACCTGGCCGCTTCCTGGGAAGTCGAGCGGATCCTCCTGGGCGCGCCCGCACCCGGGAGAATGGTGCCGCCATGACCTCCGCTGCCCCCTCACCCGTCCCGCTCGTCCTCGCGCCCGAGGACTGGCGCGCCCGCGCCCGTGCCCACCGCGAGCGCATCGCCGCGCGCACCGCACCCCTGATGGCGCGGCGCACGCGCGGGGAGCCGCACCCGGTGCAGGACTTCCTGTTCGGGTACTACACGCTCACCCCGGGCGCGCTGCAGCGCTGGCACCCGGGGGCCGGCGTCGTCCTGGCCGACGACGACGGCGCCGCCGCCACGGCCGAGGCCGCCGAGCTGGGCACGGCCCCGCGAGGCGAGTGGCGGCACTGGCGGCGCGTGGAGCCGGGCGAGGTGGTCGGCGTCGTGCTGGACGGGCGCGAGGTGGGTGGCCGGACGGTCGACGTGCCGGCGTTCCTGGCGGACCGCGCGTCCGGGGTGGCGTTCACCCGGGAGCTGCTGGAGCGCACGGCGGGGCGGCCGGCGCGGCTGGGCTGCTTCGGGCTGCATGAGTGGGCGATGGCCTACCGCTCGGACGTGCACGGGGTGCGGCACTCGCAGCTGCCGCTGCGCCTGGGCGCGGCAGGCACGGACGCTGTGGTCGAGGACCAGCGGATCCGCTGGACGCACTTCGACGCGTTCCGGTTCTTCGCTCCGGAGGCCGTGCCGCTGAACGAGGGCGCGGAGGGGGTGCAGCCCACGCGCGCGGGCATGGGGGACATGGAGCAGCCCGGCTGCCTGCACGCGGGCATGGACCTGTACAAGTGGGCGCACAAGCTGCTGCCGCTGGTGGACTCGGACCTGGTGGCGGACTGCTTCGACCTGGCCTGGGACATCCGCCGCCTGGACATGGAGGCCTCCCCCTACGACCTCACCGGCGTGGACGACCTCTCCGACGGGCTCGGCGGGTACACCCCGGTGCGGATCGAGACCCCGGAGGGGCGGGCCGAGTACGCGCGGCGCCAGCGCGGGTTCGCCGAGCGCGGGCAGGCGCTGCGGGCGCGACTGCTGGCGGCGCTGGAGGCGGGCGCGCGAGCCGCCGGGGACCGCCGACCGACCGAGGACCCGTCCACCCCCGACCCCGAGGAGCACCATGGCTGACCTTCCCCCCGAGCTCGAGTTCGCCGAGTTCGACGACGACCCCCGCCCGTCCGCGCCGAGCCCCTGGGTGCGGGTGCTGGCCGTGGTCGTGCTGCTCGGCCTGGTCGGGAGCCTGGCCGCCGGGCTGTTCGGCGGGATCTGAGGCCGCTCAGGTGGTGACGTCCCCGTCGACGTAGAGCCACACGCCGGACTCACGGCGGAACCGGCTGCGCTCGTGCAGGCGGAACCGCCCCTCCGGCCCGCGGCCGACGGCCGCGAACTCGACCTCGCCGACGTCCTGGAACGGGCCGCCGCCCTCCACCGCCAGCACGGCCAGCCGGGTGAACGCCGGGGCGGGGTCACCCGGCCCCGGGGTCAGCTCCGCCGCGGACGGCCGGTGCTCCGGAGCCCACGTCGCCCGCAGATAGGCGACCGTCGCCGCCACGTCCGCGGCGCCCGTCGCCCCGGCCCCCTCCACCTCGCCGAGGCGGGCGAACGCCGTGTACCGCGAGCGCATGAGCGCCTCGGCGGTCGGCGCGGTCAGGGAACCGTCCGCGGCGTGGGCGGCGTGGAGCCGGCCGCAGCACTCCGGGTACGGGAGACCGAGCCCGCAGGGGCACGGGGCCTCGGTCACGCGTCGGCGTCCCGAGCGGCGCGGGCGCGGTCGGCGGCCTCCGCGCGGCGGGTGCGGGCGCGCAGGCCGCGCGCGGCGGCGGCGACCACGCCGCCCAGGGCCACGGCGAGCGCCGGGCCCAGGGGGCTGACCTCGCGGGAGCGGTCACGGACGGGGGACTGCGTGGCCTCGACCACGAGGACGGCGCGGCGGGCGGAGCGGCGGGGGATGCGGGCCAGGATCATGGCGCCAGGCTAGCCCCGTCCACCCGGCGGCCGGGGAGCCCGTCACCGCCTGAACCGCGACGGGATCCGGCGTCCGGGCCCCCGGTAGACTGGCGGGGCAAGCTCGCGGAGCGCCCGAATCCGGCGTGAGACGGCACCGGACGCACCCGGCGAGCACCCGCGCGGCCCACTCACCCCAGGAGCGTCAGTTGCCCATCATCGTCGTCGACGTCATGCCCAAGCCCGAGATCCTCGATCCGCAGGGCAAGGCGATCAACGGGGCCCTGCCCCGCCTCGGCTTCACCGAGTTCAGCCAGGTCCGCCAGGGCAAGCGCTTCGAGCTGACCGTGGAGGGCGAGGTCACGGAGGAGGTCCTGGCCGCGGCCCGCACGGCCGCCGAGGAGATGCTCTCCAACCCGGTGATCGAGGACGTCGTGAACGTCGCCGTGCTGGACGAGGACGCGGCCTGATGACCGAGATCCCCCTGATCGGCGACTACTCGACGCCGTCCACCCCGCTGAACGGGGCGCGGATCGGCGTCATCACCTTCCCCGGCACCCTCGACGACGTCGACGCCCTCCGCGCCGTGCGCCTCACCGGCGCCGAGCCCGTGTCCCTGTGGCACGCCGACGCGGACGCCGCGGCGACGCTGGCCACCGTGGACGCCGTGGTCATCCCCGGCGGCTTCTCCTACGGCGACTACCTGCGCGCCGGTGCGATCTCCCGCTTCGCTCCCATGATGGGCGCCGTGGCCCAGGCCGCGGGCGGTCCCGAGGGCTCGGAGGACGGCCTGCCGGTGCTCGGCATCTGCAACGGCTTCCAGATCCTCACCGAGTCCCACCTGCTGCCGGGCTCCATGATCAAGAACGACCACCTGCACTTCATCTGCCGCGACCAGCAGCTGGCGGTGGAGAGCACGGACACCGCCTGGACCCGCGACTTCGAGCAGGGCGAGGTCATCACCGTCCCGCTGAAGAACCAGGACGGCCAGTACGTGGCGGACGAGAAGACCCTCGACGCCCTCGAGGCCGAGGGCCGCGTGGTGTTCCGCTACGTGGGCTGGAACCCCAACGGCTCGCGCCGGGACATCGCGGGCATCGCGAACCCGGCCGGCAACGTCGTCGGCCTCATGCCGCACCCGGAGCACGCCGTGGAGGCCGGATTCGGCCCGGACACCGAGGCCGGCCCCCGCTCCGGCACGGACGGCCTGGGCTTCTTCACCTCCGTCCTGACCACCCTCGCCACCCGTGGAGGCGCCGCATGAGCACCCAGTTCACCATCGAGACCGTCGAGCAGGCCGCGGCGAACCCGGACGTCGCCCAGCCCTGGGCCGAGCTGGGCCTCAAGGAGGACGAGTACGCGCGCATCCGTGAGATCCTCGGCCGCCGCCCCACCGCGGCGGAGCTGGCCATGTACTCCGTGATGTGGTCGGAGCACTGCTCCTACAAGTCCTCCAAGGTGCACCTGCGCCAGTTCGGCGACACGCTCACGGAGGAGATGAAGGAGCACATGATGGTCGGCATCGGCGAGAACGCCGGTGTGACCGACCTCGGCGACGGCTGGGCCGTGACCTTCAAGGTGGAGTCCCACAACCACCCGTCCTTCGTGGAGCCCTACCAGGGCGCGGCCACCGGCATCGGCGGCATCGTGCGCGACATCATCTCCATGGGCGCCCGCCCCGTGGCCGTCATGGACCCGCTGCGCTTCGGCGCGGTCGACCACCCCGACACGGCGCGCGTCGTCCACGGCGTGGTCGCCGGCATCGGCGGCTACGGCAACTCGCTGGGCCTGCCGAACATCGGCGGCGAGGTCGCCTTCGACCCCTCCTACCAGGGCAACCCGCTGGTGAACGCCCTCGCCGTGGGCGTGCTGCGGCACGAGGACCTTCGCCTGGCCAACGCCTCGGGCGTCGGCAACAAGGTGGTCCTCTTCGGCGCCCGCACCGGCGGCGACGGCATCGGCGGCGCCTCCGTGCTGGCCTCCGAGTCCTTCGACGGCGGCGGCAAGCCCGCCAAGCGCCCCTCCGTGCAGGTCGGCGACCCGTTCGCGGAGAAGGTGCTCATCGAGTGCTGCCTCGAACTGTTCCGCGGCTCCCTCGTGGAGGGCATCCAGGACCTGGGCGCCGCGGGCATCTCCTGCGCCACCTCGGAGCTGGCCTCCAACGGCGAGGGCGGCATGCGCGTCGAGCTCACCGACGTGCTGCTGCGCGACTCCACGCTGACCCCGGGCGAGATCCTCATGTCCGAGTCGCAGGAGCGCATGATGGCCGTCGTGACCCCGGAGAACGTGGCCGCGTTCGAGGCCGTCATGGCCAAGTGGGACGTGGAGCACTCCTGGCTCGGCGAGGTCACCGGCGACGGCCGCCTGGTCATCACCTGGGACGGCGAGACCATCGTGGACGTGGACCCGCGCACCGTGGCCCACGACGGCCCGGTCTACGAGCGCCCCTGCCACCGCCCGTCCTTCCAGGACGCGCTGCAGGCGGACACCTTCCGCTCCTCCGCGGCCGGGCAGGACCTGCCCGCCACCGGCGAGGAGCTCAAGGCCGCCGTCGTCGAGCTGATGGCGTCCCCGAACATGGCGGACGTCTCCTGGATCACCCGGCAGTACGACCGCTACGTCCGCGGCAACACCGCCCTGGCCTCCCCCGACGACGCCGGCGTGGTCCGCGTGGACGAGGAGACCGGCATGGGCGTGGCCGTGGCCACGGACTGCAACGACCGCTACGCCTACCTGGACCCGTACGCGGGCGCCCAGCTCTCCCTCGCGGAGGCGTACCGCAACGTGACCACCACGGGCGCCGTCCCGCTCGCCGTCACCGACTGCCTGAACTTCGGCTCCCCCGAGGACCCGGAGGTCATGTGGCAGTTCGCGGAGGCCGTGCGCGGCCTCGCCGACGCCTGCCAGGTGCTGGGCGTGCCCGTCACCGGCGGCAACGTCTCCCTGTACAACCAGACGGGCGGCGTCGCGATCCACCCGACCCCCACCGTGGGCGTCCTGGGCCGCTTCGACGACGTCCTGCGCCGCACCCCCTCGGGCTTCGGCACGGACGCCGACGGCCAGGCCGTGTACCTGCTCGGCGTCACGGCCGACGAGCTGGACGGCTCCGAGTACGCGAACCTGCGCGGCCACCTGGGCGGTGTTCCGCCGAAGGTGGACCTGGCACAGGAGCGCCTGCTGGGCGAGCTGCTGGTGAACATGTCCCGGGACGGCATGGTCGACGCCGCCCACGACGTCTCCAAGGGCGGCCTCGCCGCGACCCTGGCGGACATGGTGCTGCGCTTCGGCGTGGGCGCCCGGATCGTGCTGGACGAGGTCGTGCGCCGCGACGGCGTGGATGTGTTCACCGCGCTGTTCTCCGAGACGCAGGGCCGCACCGTGGTCTCCGTGCCGCGCACCGAGGAGGTCCGCTTCACGGACATGACCACCGCCCGCGGCTACACGGTCACCCGCATCGGCGTGGTGGACGCGCAGTCGGACGCGCTCGAGGTGCAGGGCCAGTTCACCCTGCCGATCGCCGAGCTCCGGGAGGCCTGGGAGGCCACGCTGCCGAAGCACTTCGGCTGAGCCCGACCCGCCCCGACGACGGCCGCTCCCCCGCGCAGGGGGGAGCGGCCGTCGTCGTGTGCGGCGTGAGGCGGTGCGGTCAGCCGTCCACGGTGGCGGACGCCGTGGCCCCTGCGGAGGAGCCGGCGCCGGAGGAGGCGATCTCCTGGGAGAGCTCGTCCATGGTCACCTGCTCGGCGGCCGGCGGGGCGGCGGCCGGGGTGACCTGGTTCCACCGGTCCATGGTGACCGTGCCCTCGCCCGAGGACTTGGTGTCCCGGAACTCGCGGACGTGGTTGTCCTTGTCCACGGTCATGGTCCAGGAGGAGTCGTCCGAGTAGCGGTACATCTCCTCACCGTCCACCTGCACGACCTCGCCCTCCATCGCGGCGAGCTCGGCGTCGGTGACGGTGGAGAACTCCTGCTTCATCTCGTCGAGGAAGACCTGGGGGTTCATCTCGTCCACGGGGATCATGCCCTGGGTGTCCACGAGCCAGCGGCCGTCGAGCGCCTCGGTCATCCTGCTGGCGTCCCCGCCGCCGGAGCCGTCCATCTTGAGGTAGGTCTGGCCGCCCACGTGGATGAAGTCCATGGTGCCCGTGAAGTCGGCGGAGTCGCCCGTCACCGAGCCCTGCACCGTGGTCCCGGCGACGTCGCCGGCGAGGTCCACCCGCTGGACCTCCGAGCCGGAGCCGCCGTCGATCTCCGCGAGGATGTGCACGCTCTCCGCCTCGTCCAGCCCCTGCTGGATGTCCTTCCAGACGACCTCGGCCTCGGGGGCCTGGCCCGCGGGGACGTCGGAGGCGGAGGACTCGGACGCCGCGGACTCCGAGGACGACGACGCGGCGGCGTCGGAGCCGTTCGGGGAGGTGCTCACCGTGGGGCCGGCGGCGGAGGACGAGGCGGCCTCCGCGGAGGAGGAGGAGGCAGGGGCGGGGTCGCCGCCGCACGCGCTCAGCGCGAGGGCGCCGGCGCCGAGGAGGGCGGTGAGGGAGGCACGGGACAGGCGGGGGGTCATGGGGTCCGCTT
>NZ_JAKRNH010000063.1:0-14733 GCF_022346985.1 Micrococcus sp. ACRRV | reverse complement strand
CACCCAACAAGGAGAACCGTCATGACGGACATTCGCACCGACGCCGCCTCCGCGGCCGAGGCCCTCCCCGCCACCGACGCCGTCCCCCACGACGTCGCCGAGATCGCCCCCGAGGACCCCACGCCGGGCGCGCTCGACGCCGCCGCGCTCCAGGACCTGCTCCTGGGCTCGTGGGCCGAGGCGCACCGCACCGCCCGCGGCCTCGTCAAGGACGAGCGCCTGCACCGCGACCCCGCCCTCGGCATGGACGAGCACCGTGCCCGCGTGCTCGACCAGCTCGGCATCCTCGTCGAGGAGAAGGCCGTGCACCGCGCCTTCCCCGCGGACCTCGGCGGCCAGGACGACCACGGCGGCTCCATCGCCGCGTTCGCCAACCTGGTGCTGGCCGACCCCTCGCTCCAGATCAAGGCAGGCGTGCAGTGGGGCCTGTTCTCCTCCGCGATCCTGCACCTGGGCACCCGTGAGCACCACGAGAAGTGGCTGCCCGGCGCGATGGACCTCTCCATGCCCGGCGCGTTCGCCATGACGGAGATCGGCCACGGCTCCGACGTCGCCTCCATCGCCACCACGGCCACCTACGACGAGGCCACGCAGGAGTTCGTGATCCACACCCCGTTCAAGGCGGCGTGGAAGGACTACCTCGGGAACGCCGCCCTCCACGGGCGGGCCGCCACGGTCTTCGCCCAGCTCATCACCAAGGGCGTGAACCACGGCGTCCACTGCTTCTACGTCCCGATCCGCGACGAGTCGGGCGCCTTCCTGCCCGGCGTCGGCGGCGAGGACGACGGCCTGAAGGGCGGGCTGAACGGCATCGACAACGGCCGCCTCCACTTCGACCATGTCCGCGTGCCGCGCACCCACCTGCTGAACCGCTACGGCGACGTCGCCGAGGACGGCACCTACTCCTCGGACATCGCCTCCCCCGGCCGGCGCTTCTTCACGATGATCGGCACCCTGGTGCAGGGGCGCGTGTCCCTGTCCCTCGCCGCCTCCATCGCGTCCTTCATGGGCCTGCACGGCGCCCTCGCCTACGCCGAGCAGCGCCGCCAGTTCGGCGGCCCCGAGGGCTCGGAGACGCTGCTGCTGGACTACCAGAACCATCAGCGCCGCCTCATCGATCGCCTGGCCCGGACCTACGCGGACCTGTTCGCCGCGAACGAGCTGCTCGAGAAGTTCGACCACGTGTTCTCCGGCGCGGGCGACACGGACAAGGACCGCGAGGAGCTCGAGACCCTCGCCGCAGCGATCAAGCCGCTGACCACCTGGAACGCCCTCGACACCCTGCAGGAGGCCCGCGAGGCCACCGGCGGCATGGGTTTCATGGCCGGGCGCAACCGCCTCCCGCACCTGCGCGCCGACCTGGACATCTTCGTCACCTTCGAGGGCGACAACAACATCCTGCTCCAGCTGGTCGGCAAGCGCCTGCTGACCGACTACTCGGCGGAGTTCGGCAAGCTCAACGTCGGGGCGGTCTCCCGCTGGGCCGCGTCCGAGGCGTCCGACGCCCTGCACCGCGTCGGCCTGCACAAGGCCGCGCAGTCCGTGCACGACCGCGGCGACCAGCGCCGCGCGGCCAACTGGTTCAAGGATCCCCAGGTCCAGCGCGACCTGCTGACGGACCGCGTGCGGACGCGCGTCGCGGACATCGCCTCCACGCTCGGCTCGGCCCGGGGGAAGTCGAAGGCGGAGCAGGCCGCCGCGTTCAACTCGCGCCAGCACGAGCTGATCGAGGTGGCGCGCCACCACGGCGAGCTCCTCCAGTGGGAGGCGTTCACCCGCCAGGTCGAGTCGCTGCCTGCGGGGCAGACCCGCACGGTGCTGACCTGGCTGCGCGACCTGTTCGCGCTGCGCCTCATCGAGGACGACCTCGGCTGGCTCGTGGCCCACGGCCGCGTCTCCTCGGCCCGCGCCCGCGTGCTCCGCGGCTACGTCAACCGCCTGGCCGAGCGCCTGCGCCCCTTCGCCCTGGAGCTCGTGGAGGCATTCGGGCTGGAGCCGGAGCACCTGCGCATGGAGATCGCCACGGACGCCGAGTCGGTCCGACAGCAGGAGGCCGCCGACTGGTTCGCCGCCCGCCGCGCGGCCGGCGAGGAGCCCGTGCACGAGAAGACGCTGCACGCCGGCAAGCGCTGACCAGGCGCCCCGTAGAACGACGGGCCCGGCACCTCCACGAGGTGACGGGCCCGTCGTCGTGCCGCCCCGGGGCGGGAGGGCGCGGTCAGCGGGCGACCGCCGCGTAGACCTCCATGGTGCGGTCCGCGATGGTCTCCCAGGAGAAGTGCTCGATCGCGCGGGCGCGCCCCGCCTCGCCCATCGCTGTGGCCCGTTCGGGGTCGGCCAGGACGGTGGAGAGCGCCTTCGCGAGGTCGGCGGCGAACTTCTCCTCGTCCACGGGGGTGCCGGTGCCGTCGTCGGCCTGCTCCACGGGCACGAGCAGGCCCGTGACGCCGTCGTCCACGACCTCGGGGATGCCGCCCACCGCCGAGGCGACGACCGCGGTGCCGCAGGCCATGGCCTCGAGGTTGACGATCCCGAGGGGCTCGTAGATCGAGGGGCAGGCGAACACGGTGGCGGCGGAGAGGATCTGCGTGACCTCGCCGCGCGGGATCATGCCCTCCACCACGACGACGCCCTCGCGCTCGGCGCGCAGCCGGCCGATCAGGCCCTCGACCTCGCGGGCGAGCTCGGGGGTGTCCGCGGCGCCGACGCACAGCACGAGCTGCACGTCCTCGGGGAGCTGGAGGGCCGCGCGCAGCAGGTGGGGCACGCCCTTCTGCCGGGTGATGCGGCCGACGAAGGCCACGGAGGGCCTGTCCGGATCGATGCCGTACTTCGTGAGGGCGTCGGTGCCGGTCTGCGGGGTCCACAGCTGCGTGTCGATGCCGTTGTGCACCGTGTGCACCTTGGCGGGGTCGACGTCCGGGTAGCAGCGCAGGATGTCCCGGCGCATGCCCTCGGACACCGCGATGACCGCGGCGGCTCCGTGGTAGGCCGTGGACTCGGCCCAGCTGGAGAGGGCGTAGCCGCCGCCGAGCTGCTCGGCCTTCCAGGGGCGGAGCGGCTCCAGCGAGTGCGCCGAGAGCACGTGCGGCACGCCGTGCATCAGCCCGCCCAGGTGACCGGCCATGTTGGCGTACCAGGTGTGGGAGTGGATGACGTCCGCCCCGTCGAGGTCCCCGACGATGTCCAGGTCGGTGACGAGCGTCTGGACCGCGCCGTTGGCGGACTCGAAGCCGGCGGGCTGGGCGTACGAGGTCACCGTGGCCCCGTGGTAGTCGGGTTCGCGGGCGCCGCCGAAGGCGTGGACGTGCACGTCGGCACGGGAGGAGAGGACACGGGTCAGCTCGGCCACGTGGACGCCGGCGCCGCCGTAGATGGTCGGGGGGAACTCTTTGGTCACGATGTCGATGCGCACGCCTCCAACCTAGTCGGGGCCGGAACGGCTCGATAGTCTGGCGGCACGCCGGGCCCCACGGCCCGCGCACGGACATGGCACGCGCAGGCACCCCAGGAAACCCAAGGAAGTGGTCGAGCGATGGTGGAGAAGAAGGTCCTCTCTGTGGTTCTCGCGGGAGGCGAGGGCAAGCGGCTCATGCCCCTGACGGCGGACCGCGCCAAGCCGGCCGTGCCGTTCGGCGGCGAGTACCGGCTGATCGACTTCGCGCTCTCCAACCTGGTGAACTCGCGCTTCCGCGAGATCGTCGTGCTGACGCAGTACAAGTCGCACTCCCTGGACCGCCACATCTCGGAGACCTGGCGCATGTCCACCATGCTGAACAACTACGTGGCCACGGTCCCGGCCCAGCAGCGGCGCGGCAAGGACTGGTTCACGGGCTCGGCGAACGCGATCTACCAGTCGATGAACCTCATCTCCGACGCGCGGCCGGACATCGTCGTCGTCATCGGCGCGGACCACGTCTACCACATGGACTTCCAGCAGATGGTGGACCACCACGTCGCCTCCGGGGCGAAGGCCACGGTGGCAGCGGTCCGTCAGCCGCTGGAGCTGGCCGACCAGTTCGGCGTCATCGAGACCGACGCCGCGGACCCCGGGCGCATCACGGCGTTCGTGGAGAAGCCGGCCACCACGCCGGGCCTGGCGGACGATCCGGCCCAGTTCCTCGCGTCCATGGGCAACTACGTGTTCGACACGGACGCGCTCGTCGAGGCCCTCAACGCCGACGACGCCAACCCGGAGTCCAACAACGACATGGGCGGCGACATCGTCCCCTACTTCGTCGGGCGCGGCGAGGCCGGCGTCTACGACTTCACCACCAACGAGGTGCCCGGCGGCACCCCCGGCAAGCACTACTGGCGGGACGTCGGCACCCTGGACTCCTACTACGACGCACACATGGACCTCGTGCAGCCGTGGCCGGAGTTCAACCTCTACAACCGCGCCTGGCCGCTCTACACCCGCCAGTCGGTGTCCCCGCCCGCCAAGCTCGTGCGCTCGGCCTCGCGCCGACCCGGCACCGCCGGCGACTCCATCCTGGCCCAGGGCGTCGTGATCTCGGGCGGCACCGTCGCGCAGTCGGTGCTCTCCACGGACGTGCGCGTCGGCAACGAGGCGTGGGTGGAGCAGTCGGTGCTGCTGGACTCCGTGACCGTCGGCGAGGGCGCGCACGTGCGCAACGCCATCATCGACAAGAACGTGGTCATCCCGGCCGGCGCCCGCATCGGCTTCGACCGCGCCGAGGACGAGGCGAACGGCTACACCGTCACCGACTCCGGCCTGACGGTGCTGTCCAAGAACCAGCGGGTCCCCGACCCCCGCTGAACCGCCCCGTGAGGTCCCGTCGCCGGCGCGTCCCGCTTCCCGCCAGCGCGTCGGCGGCGCTCGGTGCCCCGAGTGTGACGTGAGACACCGGCTGTGATGGGATGTCCTGCATGACCGACTCCCCCACGCTCACGCGGGACGAGGCTCGCGCCCGGGCCCGCCTGATCACCGTCCACGACTACGACGTCCACGTGGACGTCAGCGGCGCCGCGGACGCCAGCGCCGCCGCCTATCCGGTGACCGCCACGATCCGCTTCGACTGCGCCGAGCCCGGAGCGGAGACCTGGCTGGACTGGATCTCGGCCTCCGTGGAGTCCGTGGAGCTCAACGGCGAGGCGCTCGACCCGGCCGTCGTCGCGTCCCGCTCCCGCGTGCGCCTGCCGGACCTGGCCGCGCAGAACACGGTGACGCTGCGCGGAACCTCGCTGTACTCCCGCTCCGGGGAGGGTCTGCACCGCTTCGTCGACCCGGCCGACGGGCGCACCTACCTGTACACGCAGTACGAGCCGGCCGACGCGCGACGCGTGTTCCCCGACTTCGAGCAGCCCGACCTCAAGGCGTCCTTCACGTTCCGCCTGACGGGTCCGGCGGACTGGGTGCTGGCCTCCAACGGGGCCGAGGTGGGCCGCGAGGACGCCGGGGAGGGTGCGGTGACGGTGGCCTTCGCCCCCACGCGCCGGCTCTCGACGTACATCACGGCCCTCGTGGCCGGACCCTACGCCGTGGTCGAGGACCGCTGGGACGGCCACGCCGCCACCGGCGCCGAGCCCCTCCCCCTGCGCGTGATGTGCCGGCGGGCCCTCGCCGAGCACCTGGACGCCGACGAGCTGTTCCGCATCACGAAGGCCGGCCTGGACTTCTTCCACGACCTGTTCGG
Organism: Micrococcus sp. ACRRV; assembly: GCF_022346985.1. Classification (NCBI taxonomy): domain Bacteria; kingdom Bacillati; phylum Actinomycetota; class Actinomycetes; order Micrococcales; family Micrococcaceae; genus Micrococcus; species Micrococcus sp. ACRRV. The sequence goes on along the minus strand of NZ_JAKRNH010000063.1, from coordinate 9,076 downwards.
CGTCCCCTACGAGTGGGGCGCCTACGACCAGGCGTTCGTGCCCGAGTACAACCTCGGCGCCATGGAGAACCCCGGCCTGGTGACCTTCACCGAGCACTACATCCACGACACCGCCCCCACCCGCGGGCAGCTCGAGGGGCGCGCCACCACGGTCCTCCACGAGATGGCGCACATGTGGTTCGGCGACCTCGTCACCATGCGCTGGTGGGACGACCTCTGGCTCAAGGAGTCCTTCGCGGACTACATGGGCACGCTCGCCGCGGACGAGGCGGCCGGGTTCGACGAGTCCTGGACGACCTTCGCCTCGCGCCGCAAGGCCTGGGCCTACGCGCAGGACGCCTACCCGACGACGCACCCCATCGTCGCCGACATCGTGGACCTCGAGGCCGCCCGGCAGAACTTCGACGGCATCACCTACGCCAAGGGCGCGTCCGTCCTGAAGCAGCTGGCGGCGTTCGTGGGCCGGGACGCGTTCATGGAGGCCGCCCGCGTCTACTTCCACCGTCATGCCTGGGGCAACGCGGAGCTGGACGACTTCCTCGCCGTGCTCGGCGAGGCCTCCGGCCGGGACATGAGCGCCTGGGCGGACGCCTGGCTGCGCACCGCCGGCGTGCCCGCACTCGCCGTGGAGGCCGACGGCGACGGCGCCCCCGTGCTGGTCCATTCCGGCGTCGACCCGAGGACGGGTGAGCCCATCCGCCGCCCCCACGTGCTCCGGGTGGGCGTGTTCACCCCCGACGCCGACGGCGCCCTGACCCGGACCGCGCAGGTGGACGCGGACATCGCCGCCGGGGCCGAGCGGACCACGCTGCCCGGGCTGGAGGTTCCCGACGGCCCGCGGCTGATCCTGCCCAACGACGAGGACCTCACCTACGCCGCCGTCGCCCTCGACGAAGCCTCCCTGGACGCCGTGCTCACCCGTCCCGTGGCCGACCCCCTGGCGCAGGCCACCGTCTGGGCGGCCCTGTGGTCCATGGTCCGCGAGGGCACGCTGCCCGCCGCGCGGTTCGTGGGCGCGGTGGAGGAGCTGTCCGCCTCCGTGGCCGGCGTGGCCGTGTACACGCAGGTGGTCTCCCAGGCCGCGGCCGCCGTGGAGCTCTACGCGACGGCCGCCCAGCGGCGTGCCCTGCGGGCCGGCCTCGGCGAGCACCTGCTGTCCGCCCTGCGCTCCCTCGAGGCCGGCGGGGACCGGCAGCGCGCGGCCGTCCGCACCCTCGCGGTGCTGGCCCGCGGTGACGCCGACCTCGCCCGCCGTCTGGAGACCGCGGTCCTCGAGGACGCCGAGACCGGCGCGCCCGGCCTCGCGGTGGATGCGGAGATCCGCTGGCTCGTGCTGCAGGCGTTGGCGGCCACGGGTTCGGCCGACCGGGCCCGGCTCGATGCCGCCCTGGCGGAGGAGCGGACGGCCAAGACGGTGGTGGCCCACCGGCTCGCCGCCCAGGCGATCCCCGACCCGGCCGTGAAGCGCGCCGCCTGGGACGCCGTCCTGGCCGGGGAGGACGCTGAGGGGCAGGCCCTGTCCAACGATCTGCTGTCCGCGACGGCCTCCGGGTTCGCGGCCGGCGGGCACGACCTGGTCGACCCCTTCGAGCCGGGCTTCTGGGGCGAACTGGAGGGGCTGTGGTCCTCGCGGTCCAACGGACTGGCCTCACGGGCGATCTCCGGCCTGTTCCCCCTGCACCAGGACGCCCTGCCCGGGGACGCGGCGGCCCAGGAGGCGCACCCGGTCCTCGCCCGGGCGCAGGCGTGGCTGGACGAGCACACCGCGGCCCCGGGCGCGCTGCGACGCCTGGTCGTCGAGCAGACGGACGCCCTGCGCCGATCGCTGCGCGTGCAGGCGGCCCAGCCGACCCCGTGACCCGACATCCCCCCGCGCGTTCCGGGCGGGACACGCCGCTGTGGCATCAGCCGATGCGGCGTGTCCCGCCCGGAAAGCCGTCGGACCCGGTGGCGGTCACGCGTGGGACGGGGCGCGTCCGGTCATGGGACGCGGGCGGTCCACTCCGGTGACGAGAACTTGGTGCGGGCCAGTTCCTCGGCGCGGGCGCGGGTGTCGGCGTCGAGCTCGACCCGGCGGGCGCCGTAGCGGCGCTCGAACACGGCCATCATGGTCTCCCAGATCTGCTCGCGGGGCACGCCGGTCTGGCGGCGGAGGGGGTCGACGCGCTTCTTCGCGGAGGCGACGCCCTTGCCCCGCAGCTTCTCCCGGCCGATCCGCAGCACCTCCGTCATCTTGTCCGCGTCGATGTCGTAGCTCATGGTGACGTGGTGCAGCAGCCCGGTGGCGCCGAACCGCTTCTGGGCCGCGCCGCCGATCTTCCCCTGGACCGTGGCGATGTCGTTGAGCGGCTGGTAGAACGCCTGCACGCCGAGCTCCCGGAGGGCCTCCATGACCCACTCGTCCAGGAACGGGTAGGACTCGGCGGTGTCGATGCCGTCCACGAGCGAGGCCGGCGCGGACAGGGCGAACGTGACGCAGTTGTCCGCCTCCATGAACATCGCGCCGCCGCCGGAGACGCGCCGCACCACGTGGATCCCGTGGCGGGCGACGCCGTCCGGGTCGACCTCGTTGGCGAGGGACTGGAATGCGCCGATCACCACGGCGGGCTCGGTCCACTGCCACAGGCGCATCACGGGGTTGCGGCGGCCCGCGGCCACGTCCTCCGTGAGGACCTGGTCCAGGGCGGTGTTCATCTCGATGGGCAGGGGCTCGGGCGGGAGGATCTCCCACCGGTGGGACTCCCAGGTGGTGGCCAGACCCACCGCACGACGCACGGCGGTGGCGACGGCCTCGGCGTCGAACCCGAACAGGCGGGCCTCGGGGCGCAGCCCGGCGCGGACGCGCTCGGCCAGCACGTGGTGCTCGGTGTCCGCGGGCAGCCCGGTGAGCGCGGCGTTGATGTCCTCGAGGGCGTCGTCCGGCTCCAGGAAGAAGTCGCCGTTCACCGACGCGCGGACGATCACCCCGTCCTGCACCTCCACGTCGGCGGCCACCAGCTTTCCGCCGAGGACCTTGAACTCTCCGTGATGCGTCGTCTGGGTGCTCATGGCTTCAGCCTAGGACGACGCCGGCCCCGCACCCTCCATGGCGGAGGTGCGGGGCCCGGCGTCGTGCGGCGCGAGAGCGGCTCAGGCCGCTGCGATCACTTCTTGCCGCCGAAGCCCTTGAACCGCGCGTTGAAGCGCTCCACGCGGCCGGCGGTGTCCATGATGCGCTGCTTGCCCGTGTAGAACGGGTGCGACGCGGCCGAGATCTCGACATCGATCACGGGGTAGGTGTTGCCGTCGGTCCACTCGGCGGTCTTCTCGGAGGTCGCGGTGGTGCGGGTGAGGATCTTCTCACCGGAGGCGAGGTCGTTGAAGATGACGTAGCGGTAATCCGGGTGGATCTCAGACTTCATGGTGTGTTCCTTCGTTCCAGCCGCCTGACTGTGACCAGGGGCGCGAGAGGTGTGGTCGTGGGGTCCGCCGGGCGGCGGGCCAGCGGCCCACTCTACACGACGCGGGGACATCGTCCGGCTCAGGCCGCGGGCGTGTCCCGGGGCCGCAGCTCCCACAGCGCCACGGCGGCGGCTGCGGCCACGTTCAGGGAGTCGACGCCGGCCGGCATGGGGATGACGACGTGGGCGTCCACGGCGGCGAGCGTCTCGGGCCGCACGCCGGGGCCCTCCTGACCCAGCACGAGGGCGAGGCGCTCGGCGGTGCGGACGGGCTCGAGCTCCGGGGAGTCCAGGCCGACGGCGCGGTCGGTCACCTCGAGGGCGGCCGTCGCGAACCCGGCGGCGCGCAGGGCGGGCAGCGCCTCGTCGAGGGGACCGTCCGCCCGGGCCCAAGGCAGGCGGAACACCGTCCCCATGGAGACGCGGATCGCGCGCCGGTAGAGGGGGTCCGCCGCCCGCGGGGTGAGCAGCAGCGCGTCCCAGCCGAGGGCCACCGCAGATCGGACCACGGCCCCGAGGTTGGTGTGGTCCACCAGGTCCTCGGCGATGAGCACGCGGTGCGCACCGTCCAGTGCCTCTGCGACGCTCCGGGGCACCGGCCGGTCCATCGCGGCCAGGGCGCCGCGGTGCAGGTGGAATCCGGTCAGGGCGGTCAGCACCTCGTCCGGGCCGGTGAACACGGGCACGCCCGGGTGGGCGGCGATCACGTCCGCGAAGGTCTCCCGGTAGCGGTCCCCGAGCAGGAACGAGCGCGGGGCGTGCCCGGCGTCGAGGGCGCGGCGCACCACGGGCGAGGACTCGGCGAGGAACACGCCGTGGGCGGCGTCGACGTCCCTGCGCAGGGCCGCGTCGGTGAGCGTCGTGTACGGCGCGAGCCGGGGATCGGCCAGGTCGGCGGCCGACTGCAGGCGCACCTCCCCCGGAAACGGTGCGGGAGCGCCGTCGTCGGACATCTCAGGCCCCCGCCAGGCGGGACAGCATGCTCACCAGGCCCGCCAGGCCGATCACGACGATGGTGACGCGCAGCGCCGTCGGGGACATCCGGCGTCCGATCCGCGCCCCCACCGACCCGCCGACCAGGGAGGAGACGGCGATCAGCAGGACGGCACGCCAGTCGATGCGGTCGAAGGCGAAGACCAGGTAGAAGACGGCGGCGGTGAGGTTCACGGTCAGGGACAGCCACGTCTTCACCGCGTTGGCGTGCACCAGCGTGCCGCCGACCAGCATCACGCCGAAGATCGCCATGAGCATCACGCCCTGCGCCGCCACGAAGTACCCGCCGTAGATGCCCGTGAGGAACACCAGCGTCCACAGGGCAGGGCTCGCCGGCCCCACCGGCACCGGCGAGTCGGCGCCGGGCACGTGCCCGTGCTCCCCCGCCGAGCGACGCCGCACCCACGCCTGGATGCGCGGCTGCAGGACCACGATGGTCAGGGCGAGCACCAGCAGGCACGGGGCCACAGAGGCGAACACCGTCGGCGGGAGCACCGTCAGCAGCGTCGCACCGATGACGGCGCCCAGGAACGAGGCGAGGGTCAGGCGGGGCAGCAGCGCCCGGGACTCGCGCAGCTCCCGCCGGTACCCGTAGGTCCCGGAGAAGCCGGAGGCCACGAGCCCCATGGCGTTGGAGACCTGTGCGGTCACCGGCGGGAATCCGACCGCCACGAGCACCGGGAACGTCACCAGCGTCCCGGAGCCGATGATCGAGTTGATCGTGCCCGCCCAGAACCCGGCGAGCAGGACCAGCGCCACCTGCCACAGGTCCATGCCCAGGACCGGGGCGGTCAGCAGGTCCATCACGCCGCCACGGCGGTGTAGCGCCCGTCCGCCCGGGTCACCCTCAGCGGGGTGCCGAAGGCGGTGGAGAGGTGCTCGGCCGTCAGCGTCTCCTCCAGCGGTCCCGCCTGGACCACGGCGCCGTCGGCCAGCAGCAGCGCGTGCGTGAAGCCCGGGGGCACCTCCTCCAGGTGGTGCGTCACCAGGACGGTGGCGGGGGCGTCCTCGTCCGCGGCGAGCTCGGACAGCTGGCCCACGAGGGCCTCGCGGCCGGCCACGTCCAGGCCGGCGGCCGGCTCGTCCAGCAGGAGCAGCTCGGGGTCGGTCATGAGGGCGCGGGCGATCAGCACGCGCTTCCGCTCGCCTTCGGACAGCGTGCCGAACCGGCGGTGCGCCAGTCGGGACAGGCCCCACTCGGAGACCAGGCCGAGGGCCCGGGCGCGGTCCTCGACCTCGTACTCCTCGCGCCACCGGCCGGTCATCCCGTAGGAGGCGGTGATGACGGCGTCCTGCACGGCCTCGTCGTCGCGCACCTGGTTCGCCAGGAGGGCGGAGGACAGGCCGATGCGCGGGCGCAGCTCGAACACGTCGACCGCGCCGAGCACCTCGTCGAGGATCGCGACGTCGCCGGAGGTGGGGAACATGCGGGAGGCGGCGATCTGCAGCAGAGTGGACTTACCGGCGCCGTTCGGCCCCATGACGACCCAGCGCTCCCCCGCGCGGACCGTCCAGTCGATCCCGGCGAGGATCTGCTTGGCGCCCCGGCGCACGGCGACGTCCCGCAGCTGCAGGACGGCGTCCTCGTCGGGGGTGAACACGTCGTGCTCGACGACGGGGCGGGGGCTCGGATCCTGGGGGGCGGTGTTCATGGAGACCAGCCTAGTGGGGCGCCGCCTAGGATCGGGGCATGACCCAGGCCCGCCACCTCCTGTACCGCGCCGTGCCCGCCGGGACCGACTCCCCCGTCGCCCCCGCATGGGCGCCGCTGCCCGCCGACGCCGAGCACCTCGCCGCGGACGGCCTGGCCGGCCTGCGCTGGGAGGGGTCCGTGCCGTCGGCCGAGGAGGCCGCCGCGCTCCCGGAGGACTGGGCCCTGGCGAGCCTGCCGCAGTCCGTGGCCGCCGCCCCGACGCCGCTGGTGGTCACTGACGTGGACTCCACGCTGATCCAGCAGGAGGTCATCGAGCTGCTGGCCGCCCACACCGGGCGCGAGGCGGAGGTGGCGGCCGTCACGGAGCGGGCCATGCGCGGCGAGCTGGACTTCGCCCAGTCCCTGCACGCGCGCGTCGAGGCGCTGGCGGGGCTGCCGGCATCGGTCGTCGACGACGTCGTGGCCCGGGTGCGGCCCACCGACGGGGCGATGGAGCTCGTCTCGGCGGTGGACGCCGCGGGAGGCCGCGTCTGCGCCGTCTCCGGTGGATTCACGCAGGTCCTCTCCCCCCTGGCGGAGCGCTGGGGCCTGCACGCCCACGCCGCGAACCGCCTGGAGATCGTCGACGGTGCGCTCACCGGACGGGTGGTCGGGGACGTCGTCGACCGCGCCGCCAAGGCCCGCATGCTGCGCCACTGGGCCGCCGAGGCGTCCCTCGACCCGGCGCAGGCGGTGGGCGTAGGCGACGGCGCCAACGACATCGACCTGCTCGACGCGGCCGGCTGCGGCGTCGCCCTGTGCGCCAAGCCGGCGCTGCGGGTGCACGCCCAGGTGATCCTGGACGTGCCCTCGCTCACGCCGCTGCGCTGGCTGCTCGGCCTCTGAGGGCGCCCAGCACGCGATGAGGGCGGGACACGCCGCCTCCCCGACGAGGGAGGCGGCGTGTCCCGCCCTGACAGCGCTGGCGGCCGGCGTCAGCCGCGGGCCAGGAAGTCCTGCGCCCCGCCGACGAGCTCGGTGTAGCCGGCCTCGAGGTCGGTCCGGCCCACGAGCGCGGCCACCTCGGCGGCGAACTCCTCCACCGAGTACAGCTTCCCCGCGGCCTCGCGGCGGGCCTCGATGGCGCCCGGCTCGGCGCGGTTCAGCAGGGTGGCGGTGATGGTGCCCTCGATCATGTCGCCGGACACCACGACGAAGCCCACGCCCTTGGCCTCGAAGGCCGGGATGCGCTCGCGGAGGGCGTCCTCGCCGGCGCGCTTGGAGCGGGCCACCGGCTCGTAGGCGTCCATCGTGGCCACCTCGTCGATGAAGTGCGCCTGGTGGGAGGTCACGAACACGATCTGCCCGCCGGCGGACATGCGCTCCAGCGCGGCGTCGGCCAGGGCCGCCTGAGCGTCGCGGTTGAGCGTCATGGCGTAGTCCTCGCCGAACTGGGACTCCATGCCGCCGGACGCGTTGAGCACCAGCACGTCCAGGGAGCCGAAGTTGTCGATCGCCGCGTCCAGCAGCGCCGCGCGGTCCTCGGCCACGGTCACGTCGCCGCCCACGGCGACGGCGCGCCCGCGGGCGGCCTCGATGGCCTGGACCACCTTGTTCGCGCGGGGCGCCTTCTGGCGGTAGTTCACGACGACGCCCGCCCCGCGGGCGGCGAGCAGCTGTGCGGTCTCGGCGCCGATGCCGCGCGAGGATCCGGTGACGACGACGCCCTTGCCGGCGAGGTCCTGGGTGGTCATGGTGCTCCTTCGGGTCGGGGTGGTGCGGGAAAGCGGGTCAGTGGCCCATGCCGAGGCCGCCGTCGACCGGGATCACGGCGCCGGAGACGTACCCGGCCCCCGGCGAGGCCAGCCAGCGCACGACGTCGGCCACCTCCTCGGGCTCGGCGAACCGGCCGGCGGGGATGGACTTCCTGTACTGGGCCTTCAGCTCCTCGTCGAGGGACCGCGTCATCTCCGTGTCGATGTAGCCGGGGGCCACGACGTTCGCGGTGATCCCGCGGGCGCCGAGCTCGCGGGTGATGGAGCGGGCCATGCCGATGAGGCCGGACTTCGAGGCGGCGTAGTTCACCTGGCCGGGCGAGCCGAGAAGGCCCACGACGGAGGAGACCAGCACGATCCGACCGCGCTTGAGGCGCATCATGCCCTTGGTGGCACGCTGCACGACGCGGAAGGCGCCGGTGAGGTTGGTGTCCACCACGGAGGTGAAGTCGTCCTCGGACATGCGCAGCAGCAGCTGGTCGTTGGTCACGCCGGCGTTGGCCACGAGCACCTCGACGGGGCCGTGGGCCTCCTCGACCGCGCGGAAGGCGGCGTCCACGGAGGCGGCGTCCGTGACGTCCGCGGCGACCGTCAGGGCGCCCTCGGGACCGCCCTCGCCGGAGCGGGAGGTCACGGCGACGCGGTCGCCGTTCGCGAGGAAGGCCTCCGCGATCGCGCGGCCGATGCCGCGGTTGCCTCCGGTGACGAGGACGCTGCGTCCTCCGGGCTCGGTCTGCTCCGCCATGCGGGCGCCTCCAGTCTGTGTCCGGGGTGGGCGGCCCCACTGCGGGGCCGGTCTGACGGGACTAGAATGGTCCCTCACGGACGGGCCCGCCGCCGCGCCCCGGGGCAGGGGCTGCGAGGAGGGCGCGTGCGCGTCACATCACTCTACGCATCCGGCCCACGCCGGTCCCGCGTCCGCGTCCCCGTGAGGAGGAGGCTTGGCCGCCATCGTCCGCGAGCCCGACGCCGTCCAGGGCGTCACCACCGCCGCCGCGCCGCGCAGCGCCGACCGCGACGCCCGCACGCGCGTCTACGTCGTCCAAATGGCGGTGCGCACCGCGTGCTTCATCGCCGCCCTGTTCACCCACGGCTGGTGGCAGATCCTGTTCATCCTCGGGGCCGTGGTGCTCCCCTATGTGGCCGTGGTCCGCGTGAACAACACCGGCCCCCGCGAGGCAGGGCGGCGCCGGGACGTGGCCCGCGCGGCCCCCGCCGTCCCGGCCCCGCCCTGC
>NZ_JAKRNH010000062.1:0-14801 GCF_022346985.1 Micrococcus sp. ACRRV | reverse complement strand
CACCAGCAGACCGGCGCTGACCGCCGCCGAGCGCGCCGCCCTGCGCCGTGGGCGCTGGATCCCCTGGCTGCCCTACCTGCTCACCGCGGCGGTCAGCGCCGGTCTGCTGGTGTGGGCCATCGTCGCACTCCCGGGCCTGCCGGACCGGGTCCCCGTCCACTGGGGCATCGACGGCCGGCCGGACGCGTGGGAGGAGAAGTCCTTCGGCACGGTGGCGTTCGGCCCGCTGTTGGGGCTCGGCATGACCGCGCTCCTGGCATTCTGCGCGGCGCTGACGCCCGCCATGACCGCCACCCCACAGGACGCCTCCCCCTGGCGCCGCGTCCGCCAGGAGGGCGTGAACCGGGGCGTGCGCGAAGCCCTGGGCTGGCTCACCCTGCTGATCGCCCTGGCCACGGCCCCGTCCACGGTGGAGGTCCTGTCCAACGGCGCCTGGCGTCCCGCGTGGTGGCTCATGCCGCTCGTCCTCACCCTCGTGATGCTCGGGACCGTCGGCGTCTTCGGCCCCGCCCTGCGCCGCTGGACCGGCTGGGCGGACCGCACCGCACAGGACCTCGGCTACCGCGCCGACTTCGCGGAGCTCGCCGAGGACGCGAAGTGGACGCCCCTGGGCCTGAAGAACGACCCCGAGGACCCCTCCGCCTTCCCTGCCAAGCGGGAGGGCTACGGCGTGGGGGCCACCGTCAACCTCGCCACCACCACAGGCCGCCTGCTCGTCTACGGCTTCGTCGCCCTGTTCGTGATCGGCCTGCCCGCCGCCCTCTGGATCGGGGCGTTCCTGAACCGATGACCACGCGCCTGCTCCTGATCGCCGACACCCACATCCCGCGGCGTGCCCGTGCCCTGCCCGCGCAGGTGCGGGCCGAGGTGGCGCGGGCCGACGTCGTGCTCCACGCCGGTGACTGGGTGGCCGAGGACGTGCTCGACGACCTCGACGCGCAGGCCGCCCGGCTGGTGGGCGTGTGGGGCAACAACGACGGGCCTCGGCTGCGGGCGCGGCTGCCCGAGGTGGCGCGCGTGGAGATCGGCGGGGTGCGGATCGCGATGGTCCACGAGACGGGCCCGGCGGCCGGCCGCGAGCGCCGCATGGCCGCGGCGTTCCCGGACGCGGACGTGCTGGTGTTCGGGCACAGCCACATCCCGTGGGACACCGTGGCCGGGCCGGAGACCGCGAACCCGGGCCTGCGGCTGCTCAACCCCGGCTCCTGCACGGACCGGCGGCGGCAGCCGGTGTGCACCCTCATGCGGGCCGTGGTGCGGGGCGGGCGGCTCGAGGACGTGGAGCTGGTGCCCGTGGACCGCACGCCGTGACCGACGGGCCGGCCGCTCCCCGCAACGCGGGTTGAGTTATCGCGGGTCCAGGCGGCTCGCACCCGTGATAACTCAACCCGCGTCGTGCCGGGGCCACCGTATCCGGCGGGTCGGCCGCTCCTGCACAGCCACCACGACGACGGCGGCCCTCCCCAGGGCGCGTCGGTTCGGCCCGTCGCAGGGCCCGGGGGCGGCAGGCTCGCCCCATGACCGCGCGCACGCCCCTGCCGTCCACCCTCGCCGCGGGCGCCTTCACGACGGCCGAGCTGCACGCCGCCGGCCTGCCGTGGCGCCGGACCCTCGCGGCAGACCTCGCCCGGATCTGCCGCGGCGTGCACACCACGGGCGTCCCCGACCCGTGCGCCCCGGACGGCGCGGCCGCGCTGGTCCGCCTCACGGGCGGGGTGGTCTCCCACGTCTCTGCCGCCCTCTGGCACGGACTGCCGCTGCCGCCCCGCCTCGCGCGGCCGGCCGGACTGCACCTGACCTTCGACCGGTCCACGCGCACGCACCGGACCGACCTGGGCGGCGTCGTCAGCCACCGGGTGCGGCTGCCCTTCGACCACGTGCTCGACCTTCCCGACGGCCAGCGCGTCACGACGGCGGCGCGCACCTGGTTCGACCTCGCCGGGATGCTCCGCCCCCACGAGGTGGACTGGCTCATCGCGGCCGGCGACCACCTGGTGCGTCCGCCGTGGACGCCGACGGGCCGGGCGGACCCCGTAACCACCGTGCCCGAGCTGTCGGAGGTGCTCGCCCGCTGCCGTGGCCGGCCGGGTGTCCGTCTCGCACGTGCCGCGCTGGCGGAGGTGCGCTTCGGGGCCGACTCCCCGCCCGAGACCTTCCTCCGGCTCGCGCTGATCCGGGCCGGGCTGCCGGAGCCGGGGCTGCAGGTCGCCGTCGACCCGGCCGACCCGGCCTCGCCCGTCGTGGACCTTGGGTACCGGGCGGCTTGCCTGGCCCTCCAGTACGACGGCGCCGGCCACCGCACGCCTCAGCAGCAGGCGAGGGACGCCCGTCGGGACGCGTACTGCCTCGAGCGGGGATGGACGACCCTGCGCTGCACCTGGGAGGACCAGCGCGCGGGGTTCGGGCGGATCGTGGGGCTGGTCCGGCGTCGGCTCGCCCACACGCGCTGACCCGCCCCCGCCCGTCCCGACGCGGGTCAAGTCGTCCCGGGTCCAGGCCAACGCGGGTTGAGTTGTCACGGGTCCAGGCCCGCGTCACCGGTGATAACTCAACCCGCGTTGCACGGCACCGGCCTGCGCCGCGTGACGCTCTGCGACGTGCCCACCCTGCCCCCGGCGCACCTCGCCCGGGACAATGGGACGGACTGTCCCGAAGCCTCCATCGAAAGGACCCCCGTGGCTGACCACGAGTTCGGCTTCCGCACCCAGGCGCTGCACGCGGGCGCCGTCCCGGACGCCGTCCACGGCTCCCGCGCGGTGCCGATCCACCAGACCAGCTCCTTCGTGTTCGAGTCCGCCGAGGACGCCGCGAACCTCTTCGCGCTGCAGAAGTACGGCAACATCTACTCGCGGATCGGCAACCCCACGGTCGCCGCGTTCGAGGAGCGGGTCGCCACGCTCGAGGGTGGGATCGGGGCCGTCGCGACGGCGTCCGGCATGGCCGCCGAGTTCGTCACCTTCGCGGCCCTCGCCGGAGCCGGCGACCACATCGTGGCGTCTTCGAAGCTCTACGGCGGCACGATCACCCAGCTGGACGTCTCCCTGCGCCGGTTCGGCGTCGAGACCACGTTCGTGGACTCCGCCGAGGCCGCGGACTTCGAGGCTGCCCTCCAGCCCAACACCAAGGCGGTCTACACGGAGATCGTCGCCAACCCCTCCGGTGACGTCGTGGACCTGCCCGGCCTGGCCGACGTCGCCCACCGGCACGGCGTGCCGCTCGTCGTGGATGCGACCCTCACCCCGCCCTACCTGATCCGGCCGATCGAGCACGGCGCGGACATCGTCATCCATTCGGCCACGAAGTTCCTCGGCGGGCAGGGCACCACACTCGGCGGCGTCGTGGTGGAGTCCGGCCGCTTCCCGTGGGACAACGGCAAGTTCCCGTCCATGACGGAGCCCGTGCCCTCGTACGGCGGCGTCTCCTGGTGGGGCAACTTCGGCGAGTACGGCTTCCTCACCAAGCTCCGCTCGGAGCAGCTGCGCGACTTCGGCCCGTCGCTGGCCCCGCAGTCGGCGTTCCAGCTGCTGCTCGGCGTCGAGACGCTGGCCCCGCGCATGGACGCCCACCTCGCCAACGCCCGCGCCGTCGCCACCTGGCTGGACGAGGACCCGCGCGTCTCCTGGGTCCGCTACGCGGGGCTGCCCGACCATCCGCACCACGCCCGCGCGCAGCAGCTGCTGCCCCGGGGCGTCGGCTCGGTGTTCAGCTTCGGCGTGGCCCCGGCGGCCACGGACACCGACGACGGCGCCTCCGGTCCGGAGGCCGGGCGCGCGACGGCGTCGCGCTTCATCTCCGCGCTGCAGCTGGCCTCCCACCTGGCCAACATCGGCGACGCGAAGACGCTGGTGCTGCACCCCGCCACGACGACCCATCAGCAGCTCACCGCCGAGCAGCTCGTGGCCGCGGGCATCCCGGCGGACCTGATCCGCATCTCGGTGGGCATCGAGGACCTCGAGGACATCCTCTGGGACCTGGACCAGGCCCTGACCGAGGCCACCGGACGCACCCGCGACGGCGCCGTCGTCCCCGCAGAGCAGGAGGCCTGAGCCATGAGCACCACCCACCCCGAGCGCACCTGGACCGGCCCGGGCGCCCCCGAGCGCCTCGCGATCCTGCGGCGCACCCGGTCGATCGCGATCGTCGGCGCCTCGGACAAGCCGGCCCGTGCGTCGTACTTCGTGGCCACGTACCTGCTGAGCTCGACCACGTACGACGTCTACTTCGTGAATCCCGTGCTCGCCGCGGCCGGCAAGGAGATCCTCGGCCACCGCGTGTACGCCTCGCTGGACGACCTGCCCGTCACCCCGGACCTCGTGGAGGTGTTCCGCAAGTCCTCCGACGCCCCCGAGGTGGTGGCGGACGCCGCCCGCGTGGGCGCCCGGACCGTGTGGCTGCAGCTGGGCATCTGGAACGAGGACGCCGCGCGTCAGGCCGAGGCCGCGGGCCTGGAGATCGTGATGGACCGCTGCGTGAAGATCGAGCACGCCCGCTTCCACGGCGGGCTCAACCTCGCCGGCTTCGTCACCGGCGTGATCAGCTCGCGGCGCCAGGAACTGGACCGCTAGGCGGGCGACGCCTCATGTCGGGCGTCGTCCGGTCCTCGTTGCGCACCCGCCGTCGATGGCGTGGAATGGGGCCATGACCGCCGACCGCGCCTCCGAGCTGCCCTCCGCCGCCCTCTCCCCCGCCTGGACGGGCCGCACCGACGGCGACGCCCCCGAGCACCTGCGCTGGCACCAGGTCGTCCGCTCCGCTGACGGCGGCGCGCCGGCTCAGACCGTCGACGCCGCCCCCGCCCGCTCGACGGCCCTCGTCGGCTTCGCCTCGGACGAGGGCGTGCGCCGGAACCACGGCCGCGTGGGCGCCGAGGACGGCCCGGACGCGCTGCGCGGCGCGCTCGCCTCGCTCGCGTACCTCGAGGGCACGGGCGCGCTCGTGGACGCGGGCGACGTGTCCGTGGACCGCGGCGACGACGACGCCCCGGGCGAGCTCGAGGCCGGCCAGGCCGAGCTGGCCACGGTGGTCAGCGGGCTGCTGAACGCCCACGACCTGGCCGTGGTGCTCGGCGGCGGACACGAGACCGCCTACGCCTCGATCACGGGCCTGACCGGCTCCACGCGCGTGGCTGCGGGCACCCGCGTGGGCATCCTCAACCTGGACGCGCACTTCGACCTGCGCGAGGCGCCGCGGCCCAGCTCCGGCACCCCGTTCCTGCAGGCGCTGCGCGACGCCGAGGAGGCGGAGCATCAGCTCTCCTACGCGGTGGTGGGCATCAGCGAGGCCAACAACACCCGCGCCCTGTTCGACACCGCGCGCGAACGCGGGGTCACGTGGGTGACCGACGAGCAGGCCCAGACCGCCGACGTCACCGGCGTGCGCCGCTGGGTGCGCTCGTTCATCGACGCCGTGGACGTGCTCTACCTGACGATCGACCTGGATGTGCTGCCGGCCGCCGTCGCCCCGGGGGTGAGCGCACCGGCGGGCTTCGGCGTGCCGTACGAGGTGATCCACGCGTGCACGCTGGAGGCCACCCAGTCCGGGAAGCTGGCCCTGGCCGACGTCGTGGAGCTCAACCCCGCCCTGGACGTGGACGGCCGCACGGCGAAGGCCGCGGCCCGGCTGATCCACACGATCGTCAGCCGTCACCGGACGGACGCGTCGCTGCTGGCCTGAGGCGGGCGGGGGTCCATGCAGGCGCGGGGGCCGCGCGTCAGCGTCCCGCCGCCCACGGGGCCGGGGGCTCGGCGCTGCCGTGGGCCGCGCGTCGGGCGGCGTAGTCCAGCGCCGAGCGTGCCAGGAAGTCGTGCAGGGCCAGCACCCCGGCCCGGGCTCCTGCCGAGTCCCTCCGGGTCACCGCCTCCAGCGCCGGGACGTAGAACGCCCGGCCGCGCTCGACCTCGTCGGGCAGACCCTTCGTGGTGGCGAGCCAGAACCGCCGGGAGAGCCCCTGGAGCGGGACCAGGGAATCGGCGAGATAGCGGTTGTTCGCGATCGTGCGCAGGAGTTCGTGCGAGCGCCCGACGGCGGCGACGTACGCCGGCAGGTCCTCCACCGTGCGCAGGTGCCGCACGTGGGCCGCGACGGCGGCCAGCTGCTCCTCGTCCGCCCGCGCGCAGGCCAGTCCCACGGCCAGCGCCTCGAGCGACCGCCGCACCTCCAGCCTCTCCAGCTGGTCGTCCACGGAGATCGGGGGCACCTGCAGGCCACGTCCCCCACCGACCAGGAGCCAGTGGTCTCGGATGAGGCGCTGCACCGCCTCGCGCAGGGGCGTGCGCCCCGTCTCAGCGGCGTCGATGAGGGCCGCCTCGCTGAGGATGGCTCCCGGTGGCAGCTCCCCGGTCTCGATCTTCTGCGTCAGGCGGGCGTAGGCCTCCTCCGACTTGTTCATGGGCCCAGCCTAGGCAGTCAGCTGCCCCCCTCCGCTTGATATATCCGGGATATGCGGCGTAGCGTGGCTCACACCCTGTTACCGGCATCACATGGAGGACTCATGAAGTACCGCCCGCAGCACGAGGCCAACCCCCTGCCCTTCTCCCCCTT
Source organism: Micrococcus sp. ACRRV (assembly GCF_022346985.1). Lineage (NCBI taxonomy): Bacteria > Bacillati > Actinomycetota > Actinomycetes > Micrococcales > Micrococcaceae > Micrococcus > Micrococcus sp. ACRRV. The sequence goes on along the minus strand of NZ_JAKRNH010000062.1, from coordinate 8,261 downwards.
CAAGAGCTCCACCGTGCCGCGGCCCATCGGCTGGCTGTCCTCCGTGAGCACGGACGGCCGGGAGAACATCGCCCCCTACAGCCAGTGGCAGAACCTCACCTTCGACCCGCCCATGGTGATGTTCTCCGCGAACCAGTACCCGGACGGACGCCGCAAGGACACCGTCCTCAACGCGGAGCAGACCGGCTGGTTCGTATGGAACATGGCCACCTACGACCTGCGCGAGGCCGTCAACGTCTCCGCCATGGCCCTGGAGCCGAGCGAGAGCGAGTGGGACCGCATCGCGGAGCACGGCGTCACCAAGGTCTACGCGGACAACCACCCCATCCCGATGGTCGCCGAGTCCCCCGTGCGCTTCGAGTGCCGCTACCACTCGACGCACCGCATCAAGGGCGACTCGAACGTGGGCACCATCGACGTGGTCTTCGCCCACGTCGACACCATCCACATCGACGACGACGTCATCACCGCCGACGGCCGCATCGACATCCCGCGCATCCAGCCGATCGCCCGCCTGGGCTACTTCGACTACACCGTGGTGCGGGAGACCTTCGAGATGCGGGTGCCCGGCGCCGACGGCGATGCCCAGGCCGGCCTCGAGGGACGGGCATGAGCACCGCGGCCACCGGCGCGGCCCGGCCCGCTCCCGTGCCCCGGACCCGCCCCCGGAGCCTGAAGGACATGCTGGCCGTGAACTTCGGCAACGCGCTGGAGTGGTACGACTGGAACGTCTACACGATCTTCGCCCCGGTCTTCGCGGCGCAGATCTTCCACGCGGACAACCCCACCTCCGAGCTGCTCGCCACCCTGGCCGTCTTCGCGGTGGGCTTCGTCGCCCGCCCCATCGGCGGCTACGTGTTCGGCGCCTACGCGGACCGGGTGGGCCGCAAGCGCAGCCTCTTCGCGGCGATGATGATCACCGCGCTCGGCAGCCTGATCATCGCCTTCACCCCCACCTACGGCATGGTGGGCGTCCTCGCCTCGGTGATCCTCGTCATCGCCCGCCTGCTGCAGGGCCTGGCGCACGGAGGCGAGATGGGCACCTCCGTGACCTACCTCGTGGAGCGGGCGCCGCAGGGCCGGCGCGGGCTGTTCGGGGCGACGTCGTGGGTGTCCGTGGTGGTGGGCACGATCCTGGCGACGCTCGTGGGCCTGACCATCAACACCCTGCTCACCCACGAGCAGGTGGCCTCCTGGGGCTGGCGGGTGGCGTTCGGCATCGGCGGCGTCCTCGGCCTCTACGCGTTGTACCTGCGACGGAGCCTGACGGAGTCGGAGCACTTCACGGCGGCACAGCAGGTGGTGCCCACCGCCGACGACGCTCCCCGCCGGGAGTCGGGTGCGGTGTGGCGCGGCCTGCTGACGATCTTCCTGGTCTCCGCGGGCGGCTCCCTGATGTTCTACACGTGGCTGATCTACCTGCCCACGCACGCGCAGGTGGCCCATCACATGGACAAGTCCACCACCCTCTCGGCCTCGCTCGTGGCCCAGGTGATCTTCCTGGCCGCCATCCTCGGGGCGGGCCTGCTCGGCGACCGGGTCGGCCGCCGTCCGCTGGTCATCGCCTTCGGCCTGCTCTTCGTGCTGCTGCCGTTCCCGCTGTTCGGCATGCTGGACGGCACCTTCGCCTCGTTCCTGCTCGTGCAGACCATCGCCCTGCTGGCCGTGGCGTTGCTGTTCGGCGTCAACGGCGCCGTCTGGTCCGAGGCGCTGCCCACGGCGGTGCGCGCCAAGGGCGTGGCCACCATGCTCTCGCTGGCCACCGCGATCTTCGGCGGCACGGCGCCGTACCTGATCACGTGGCTGACGGCGCAGGGCTGGACCAGCGCGTTCCCGATCTACCTCATGGTGGTCGGCGGCCTCACCGGCCTGACCGGCCTGTTCATGAAGGAGACGAAGGACGTGGACCTGGCGGCCTGAGCCGGGGCGACCGGGCCCGATTCCCCGGCCGCCCCTCCGCACACAGAGTGGTCACGACACGCCGTCTCACGCAGGCGCACGCGGCATGTCGCGACCACTCTGTGGCGTCTGACCGCTCGGCGGCGTCAGTGCCCCTCGGCCTCGGCGCCCGCGGACTCCTCGGCCAGGTCCTGCGGCTCGGCGTCGACGGACCCGCCCGCGAGCGCCTCCGCCACGGCGGCCAGCACGGACCCGTCACGCAGGGCCTGCTCGGCGGCGGCCAGCTGCGGAGCCATGTACTGGTCCGGGCCGGGGCCGGGGACGCCGGCCTCGCGGATCACGCGGACGGCGGCACCGGTCGCGGCGGAGGGCTGCAGCGGCGCGCGCAGCTCGATCGCGCGGGCGGCGGCCACGAGTTCGACGGCGAGCACGCGGCGGAAGTTCTCCACGGCCGAGCGCAGCTTGCGGGCGGCGTGCCAGCCCATGGAGACGTGGTCCTCCTGCATCGCGGAGGACGGGATGGAGTCCACGGACGCGGGCACGGCCAGGCGCTTCATGTCCGAGACGAGCCCGGCCTGCGTGTACTGGGCGATCATCATGCCGGAGTCCACGCCCGGGTCGTCCACGAGGAACGCGGGCAGCCCGTGCGAGCGGGCCGGGTCCAGCATGCGGTCGGTGCGGCGCTCGGACATGCTGGCGACGTCGGCCACCGGGATGGCCAGGAAGTCCAGCACGTACGCCACGGGCGCCCCGTGGAAGTTGCCGTTCGAGCTCACCCGGCCGTCGTCGAGCACCACCGGGTTGTCCACGGTGGCGGCGAGCTCGCGTTCGGCCACGGTGCGCACGTACGCGAGGGTGTCGCGCAGGCCGCCGGCCACCTGCGGGGCGCAGCGCAGCGAGTAGGCGTCCTGCACGCGGGAGTCGCCCTCCTTGTGGCTGGCCACGATCGGCGAGCCCGCCAGGATCTTCAGCATCCGGTCCGCGGAGGTCGCCTGGCCCGGGTGGGGGCGCAGCGGGAGGTGCAGCTCCGGCACGAACACGCGGTCGGTGCCGAGCAGTGCCTCCACGGACATGGCGGCGGTGAGGTCCACGGTGTCGGCGAGCTCGTCGAGGTCTGCCAGGGCCATGATCAGCATGCCGAGCATGCCCTCGGTGCCGTTGACGAGGGCCAGGCCCTCCTTCTCCCGCAGCTCGACCGGCTCGATCCCGGCCTCGTCGAGCGCCTCGCCCGCCGGACGCAGGGCACCGTCCGCCCCGACGACGTCGCCCTCGCCCATCAGCGCGAGGGCCACGTGGGAGAGCGGGGCGAGGTCGCCGGAGCAGCCCAGCGAGCCGAACTCGCGCACGGCGGGGGTGATGCCCGCGTTGAGCATGGCCACGAAGGTCTCGACCACCACGGGGCGCACGCCCGTGCGTCCGGAGGCCAGCGTGGTGGCGCGCAGGAACATCAGCGCGCGGACGACCTCGCGCTCCACCACGGGGCCCATGCCGGCGGCGTGGGAGCGGATCAGCGACTTCTGCAGCTGCGCGCGGGACTCGAGCGGGATGTGCTTGTCCGCGAGCGCGCCGAAGCCGGTGGACACGCCGTAGGTGGGCGTCTCGGCCTCGGCCAGCGCCTCGACGTGGCGGCGCACCGCGCCGACGGTCTCGAGCACGTCGTCGGCGAGCACCACGCGGGCGTCGTGGCGGGCCACGGCGACGACGTCGTCCAGGGTGGCCCCGGACGTGCCGAGGGTGACGGTGGTGGTCATGGTGATGCGTTCTCCTTGATGTCGGTCGATCAGACGGCCCGGCGGCCGGCACGCCACACGGCGTGGGTCAGCGGCATGCCGGGGCGGTAGGCCAGGTGGATGGCGGCGGGGGCGTCGAGCACGTGCAGGTCGGCGCGCTTGCCGACCTCGAGGCTGCCGACGCGGTCCTGCGCCCGCAGGCCGATGGCCCCGCCGAGGGTGGCGGCGCGCACGGCCTCGGCGAGGGTCAGGTGCATCTGCAGCACGGCGGTGCCCACATTGAAGTTCATGGACGTGGTGTAGCTGGTGCCCGGGTTGCAGTTCGAGGCCAGGGAGACCTCGATGCCGGCATCGAGCAGGCGACGCGCGGGCGCCAGCGGGGCGCGGGTGGACAGGTCGCACGCGGGCAGGCAGCCGGCCACGGTGCCGGGCGTGCCGGTGGCCGAGGCGCGGTCCCAGCCGGACCACGTGCCGGCGAGGGCCTCCACGTCCGCGTCGGAGAGGTGGTTCACGTGGTCCACGGAGGCGGCGCCGAACTCGACCGCGAGCGCGACGCCCGGGCCCTGCTCGATCTGGTTGCCGTGCAGGCGCGCGCGCAGGCCGGCGGCGCGGCCGGCCTCGAGCACGCGGCGGGTCTGCGCGGCGTCGAAGGCGCCGGTGTCGCAGAACACGTCCACCCAGCCCGCGTGCTCCCGCACGGCCTCGAGCATCGGCCCGACGACGTCGTCGAGGTAGTCCTCCACGTCCCGGCCCGGGGGCACGAGGTGGGCGCCGAGGAAGGTCACCTCGTCCACGAGGCCCTCCTCGCGCAGCCCGGCCAGCAGGCGCGCGTGGCGCGCCTCCTCCTCCACGGTGAGCCCGTAGCCGGTCTTGGTCTCGAGGTAGGTGGTGCCGCCGCGGACGGCGTCGGCCACGCGGCCGCGGACCAGCGCGGCCAGGCGGTCGTCCGAGGCGGCACGGGTGGCGGAGGTGGTCACGCCGATGCCGCCGGCCGAGTACGACTGCCCCGCCATGCGCGCCTCGAACTCGGCGGAGCGGTCGCCGTCGAACACGAGGTGCGTGTGGGAGTCCACCCAGCCGGGCAGCACGGCGCGGCCCGCGACGGAGACGCGCTCGTCCGCGGCCGGGGCCTGCGCGGCGGGGCCGATCCAGGCGACGTCCTCGTCGTCGAGGACGACGGCGGCGTCGCGCAGGACGCGGCCCTCCGGGTCCACCGTGGTGAGCTCGGCGATGTCCGTGATGAGCGTGCTGGCCATGCGGCCTCCTTCGGGAATCGGGTCGTACGGGTCAGGAGGTGAGGGCGGCCACGAGGTGGCCGAGCGGGGTGGCCAGCAGGACGGTCAGGACGACGCGCTCGACCCAGATCACCACGAGGTGCCACAGCTTCACGGGGATGTCCGTGGCCAGGATGGCAGGGACCAGGGCCGAGAAGAAGATGATCGCGGACACGCAGACCACACCGATCACGAAGCGGGCCACGAAGTCCTCATGTCCGGCCAGCATGGTGGCGGGGATGAACATCTCGGCGATCGAGGTGGCGGAGGCCGAGGCCATCAGTGCCGGATCGGAGAACCCCAGCGCCCAGAACACCGGCTGGAAGATCAGGCCGACCCACTCGAACACGGGCGTGTAGGTGGCCAGCACCAGGGCGATCAGGCCCACGGACATGATCGAGGGCAGGATCTGCAGGACCATGACGAGGCCGTCGCGGAAGTTCAGCCAGACGTTGCGGCCCAGGCTCGGCGCCTCGGCGAGGGTCTGCTCGGCGGCGCGGCGGGCGACGCGGAAGCGGTCCTGGGTGACGGCCTCTTCGGGGACGTGCACCGCGCCGGGGAACGGCTCGTCCGGGATGCGCGAGAGCGGGGGGATGCGCACGGTGATGGCCGTGACCACGAACGTCACCACGAGGGTGCCGAAGAAGTACCAGAGCCAGTGGTCCATGAGGTCCAGGGTCTTGGCCACGATCACCATGAACGTGGCGGAGACGGTGGAGAAGCCGACGGCGATGATGGCGGCTTCGCGCGCCGTGTAGCGTCCGCCGGTGTACATCCGGTTGGTGAGCAGCAGGCCCAGAGCGTAGGAGCCCACGAAGGAGGCGACGGCGTCGACGGCGGCACGACCGGGCACGCGCCAGATCGGGCGCATGGCCGGGCGCAGGTAGACCCCCACGAACTCCATGAGGCCGTAGCCGATGACGAGAGCGAGGAACACGCCGCCGATGGGCACGATCAGGCCGACGGGGATGACGAGCTTGTCCAGCAGGAACGGGCCGATGCCCTTGTCCAGCACCCAGGACGGCCCGAAGCCGAAGACGACCATGCAGGCGGTCAGCAGACCGACGACGCCGAGGAACGCGAACACGGTCGTGGTGACGCTCTGGCGCCAGCGGCCGGTGGCGAACGGGAAAACGGCGCCCGCGGCGATCAGGGCGAGAGCCACGTAGCGGTCCGCCGGGCCGAGGAGCCCGCGCACCCAGGTCACCAGGTGGTCCAGGGGGATGGAGCTCGCCCCGTTGATCGTGACGGGCACGAAGAACATGACGATGCCGATCAGGGAGTAGACCACCATGCGCCAGCGCGCCGGCGGGCGGGGCGAGTCGGCCTCGATCGCCGCCATGGCGGTGGTGTCGGTGTGCAGCTCGCCGTCGGCGGGGTGCGCGTGCGTCATCGGGAGGTCCTCTCGGCGAACGGCCCGGACGTCGTCGGGCGTCCGGGCCGCTGTGGGGTGGGGCCCACCGCGTGTCACCGCGGGGGCCGGTGTTCCGGTCAGTCGCGGACCGTGGGCTCCATCGGGATGCGGACGCCGCGCTCCTGGGCGACCTCGACGGCGCGGGAGTAGCCGGCGTCGACGTGGCGGATGACGCCCATGCCCGGGTCGTTGGTGAGCAGGGCGGTCAGCTTGGCCGCCGCCAGCTCGGTCCCGTCGGCGAGACCCACCTGACCGGCGTGGATGGAGCGGCCGATGCCGACGCCGCCGCCGTGGTGGATGGACACCCACGTGGCGCCGGAGGAGGTGGCGGTCAGCGCGTTGAGCAGCGGCCAGTCGGCGATCGCGTCGGAGCCGTCCAGCATGGACTCGGTCTCGCGGTACGGGGAGGCCACGGAGCCCGAGTCGAGGTGGTCGCGGCCGATCACGATCGGCGCCTTGACCTTGCCCTCGGCCACGAGCTGGTTGAAGAGCAGGCCGGCCTTGTGGCGCTCGCCGTAGCCCAGCCAGCAGATGCGGGCCGGCAGGCCCTCGAACTCCACGAACTCGGCGGCGCCGTCGAGCCAGCGGTGCAGGTGCTCGTTCTCGGGGAACAGCTCCTTCAGGGCCTCGTCGGTCACGCGGATGTCCTCCGGATCGCCGGAGAGCGCGGCCCAGCGGAACGGGCCGAGGCCCTCGCAGAACAGCGGGCGGATGTAGGCCGGGACGAAGCCCGGGAACTCGAACGCCCGGGAGTAGCCGGCCTTGCGGGCCTCGTCGCGGATGGAGTTGCCGTAGTCGAACACCTCGGCGCCGATGTCCTGGAAGCCGACCATGGCCTCCACCTGGCGGGCCATGGACTCCTGGGCCTTCTTCGTGAAGGTGTCCGGGTCGGCCTCGGCCTCGGCGTGCCAGTCCTTCTCCTCGATCTCGATCGGCAAGTAGGACAGCGGGTCGTGCGCGGAGGTCTGGTCGGTGACGATGTCGATCTCGACCTCGCCGGCCTTCTGCCGCTTCAGCAGCTCCGGGAACACCTCGGCGGCGTTGCCGACGAGCCCGACGGAGACGGCCTCGCCGTCGCGCTTGGCCTGCATCACGCGGGCGATCGCGGCGTCGATGTCCGTCTCCACCTCGTGGAGGTAGCGCTTGCCCATGCGGCGGCGCAGCCGCTCCTCGGAGACGTCGACGATCAGGCAGACGCCGCCGTTGAGGGTCACGGCCAGGGGCTGGGCGCCGCCCATGCCGCCGCAGCCGCCGGTGAGGGTCAGGGTGCCCTTCAGGGTGCCGTCGTACTTCTTGCGGCCGATCGCGGCGAAGGTCTCGTAGGTGCCCTGGAGGATGCCCTGGGTGGCGATGTAGATCCAGGAGCCGGCCGTCATCTGGCCGTACATCATCAGGCCCTCGGCCTCGAGCTCGCGGAAGGTCTTCCAGTCGGCCCAGTCGCCCACGAGGTTCGAGTTGGCGATCAGCACGCGGGGAGCCCACACGTTCGTGCGGAACACGCCGACCGGCTTGCCGGACTGCACCAGGAGGGTCTCGTCCTCCTCGAGGTCCTTGAGGGTCTCGACGATCGCGTCGAAGGCCTCCCAGGAGCGGGCGGCGCGGCCGGTGCCGCCGTAGACCACCAGGTCCTCGGGGCGCTCGGCGACCTCGGGGTCGAGGTTGTTCATGAGCATGCGCAGCGGCGCCTCGGTCTGCCAGGACTTGGCGTTGAGCTCGGTGCCGCGGGGGGCGCGGATCGTGCGGGACGGGTCGTGCTGGGTGAAGCCGGCGGCCATGGCCTGGTCCTCTCGACGGGGGGTGCTTGCGCCGCCGGACGGGGGTCCACGGCGTTTCATTCAGCGGCAGGTGCTTGCCGCTCATTGAAACAGTGACAGGGGTCACGTGCAACTCCGCCGCGGCGCGTCACCCCCGCTACGCTCGGCCCATGCCCACCACTGTCTCTTA
>NZ_JAKRNH010000061.1:0-14834 GCF_022346985.1 Micrococcus sp. ACRRV | reverse complement strand
GCCCACCCCGTTGCCGTGGACGTCCGAGGAGTCCGAGGCGCCCTCCCCCTCGCGCCGCCGGCGGGATGCCTCCGCGACAGGCCGGACCACCGGTCGGGGGCGTGCGGGCCGGCGGGGGCGTGGCGACGTCGGTGCCCGAGCCGGTGCCGGGGAGCCGTCGTCCTCGGCGACGGCCGGGCCGGCCGAGCCGGCCACGCCCGTGATCGGAGGAGGCGGCAGGGACGAGCCCGCCCCCGGAGGCCCGCGACGGCAGTCGCGACGTCCCGGACCCGCCCCGTTGCCCGAGGACCCGCGCGAGCGGGAGGAGGCCGCTCGCGAGGTCGTCCTGCGGCAGCTGGCCATGGGCCCGCGGTCCCGCCGCCAACTCGAGCGCAAGCTCGCCGACCGGGAGGCGGAGCCGGAGCTGGTGGAGCGGGTCCTCGACCGGTTCGAGGAGGTCAGCCTCGTCGACGACGCCGCGTTCGCCGAGGTGTGGGTCCGCAGCCGCGCGCGCGGCAAGCGCCTGTCCCGCCGGGCCATCTCCCGCGAGCTCCACGACAAGGGCGTGGACAGGGACGTCGCCGAGGAGGCCCTCGCGGCCATCGAGCCGGAGGACGAGCGGCAGGCGGCGCTCGAGCTGGTCCGCTCCAAGATGCGCGGACGGCCCGCCCCCGCCGCGGACGGGCCCGAGGGCCGGGCCGAGCGGGACAAGGTGACCCGCCGCCTCGTCGGCATGCTCGGCCGCAAGGGCTACGGGCCAGGGCTCGCCTTCGGCGTCGTCAAGGAGGTCCTCGCCGAGCTCGACGAGGCCTAGGGTCGGCGCTCCTAGAATGGTGCGGTGACTCTGACGGACCCCACCACGCACCTCCCCGCCCTCGGCACCGCCCCCGACGCCCACGCCGGCCTCACCTATGAAGTCCGGACCTTCGGGTGCCAGATGAACGTGCACGACTCCGAGCGGATCTCCGGCCTCCTCGAGTCCACGGGCTACACCCCCGCCGAGGACGGCACGCAGCCGGACCTGGTGGTGTTCAACACCTGCGCCGTCCGCGAGAACGCGGACAACCGGCTCTACGGGAACTTCGGCAACCTGCGCCCGGTCAAGGACGCGCACCGGGGCATGCAGATCGCGGTCGGCGGCTGCCTGGCCCAGAAGGACCAGGCGACCATCCAGGAGAAGGCGCCGTGGGTGGACGTCGTCTTCGGCACGCACAACATCGGCTCCCTGCCGGCCCTGCTGGAGCGCTCCCGGCACAACGCGGAGGCCGAGATGGAGATCCTCGAGTCCCTCGAGGTCTTCCCCTCCACCCTGCCCACCAAGCGCGAGTCCACCCACTCCGGCTGGGTGTCCATCTCCGTGGGCTGCAACAACACGTGCACCTTCTGCATCGTCCCGTCGCTGCGCGGCAAGGAGAAGGACCGCCGCCCCGGGGAGATCCTCGCCGAGGTGCAGGCGCTCGTCGACGCCGGCGCCGTCGAGGTCACGCTGCTGGGCCAGAACGTGAACACCTACGGCGTCGAGTTCGGCGACCGCGGCGCGTTCGCCAAGCTGCTGCGCGCGTGCGGGGAGATCGATGGCCTCGAACGCGTCCGCTTCACCAGCCCCCACCCGGCCGCGTTCACGGACGACGTCATCGACGCGATGGCCGAGACCCCCAACGTCATGCCGCAGCTGCACATGCCCCTGCAGTCGGGCTCGGACAAGGTGCTCAAGGACATGCGCCGCTCCTACCGGTCCGCGAAGTTCCTGCGGATCCTGGAGAAGGTGCGCGAGCGCATCCCGCACGCCGCCATCACCACGGACATCATCGTCGGCTTCCCCGGGGAGACTGAGGAGGACTTCGCCGAGACGATGCGCGTGGTCGAGGCCTCCCGCTTCTCCTCCGCGTTCACCTTCCAGTACTCCATCCGCCCGGGGACCCCGGCCGGGGAGATGGACCACCAGGTGCCCAAGGCCGTCGTCCAGGAGCGCTTCGAGCGCCTCGTGGCCCTGCAGGACCGGATCTCGGCCGAGGAGATGGCCACGCTCGTCGGCACCCGCCAGGAGCTGCTCGTCACCACCGACTCCGGCTCCAAGGCCACCGAGCGCGGCCGCCTGTCCGGGCGCGCACCCGACAACCGGCTCGTGCACTTCTCCGTGCCCGCCGGCGCCGAGACCCCCCGCCCCGGTGACTTCGTCACCGTGACGGTCGCCGAGGCCCATCCGTTCTTCGCCGTCGCCGACCCCACCGCACAGGACTACGTCCTGCGCCGCTCCCGGGCCGGTGACGCGTGGGACCGCGCCCAGGCCGAGTCGTGCGGCGCGCCCGCCCCCGGCGCGGCGGGCGGCTCCGGGGCCACGAGCCTCGGCATGCCGACCCTGCGCCCGCGGTCCTGATGCCCGCCGCCGCGGCCCGGCCGCCCGTCGTCGCCGTCGTCGGGGCGACGGCGACGGGCAAGTCCGCCCTCGCCGTCGCCCTGGCGCACGCGCTGGACGGCGAGGTGGTCAACGGGGACGCCCTGCAGTTCTACCGGGGGATGGAGGTGGGCACGGCGAAGGTCACCCAGGCCGAGCGCGAGGGCGTCCCGCACCATCTGCTGGACGTGCTCGACGTCGGCCAGGAGGCCTCGGTGGCGGCCTTCCAGTCCGCGGCCCGCGACCTGTTCGACCAGATCCGCGCGCGGGGTCGGACCCCGATCCTCGTGGGCGGCTCCGGGCTGTACGTGCGGGCGGCGCTGGACGTGCTCGAGTTCCCGCCCACGGACCCGGCGCTGCGGGCCGAGCTGGAGGCGCGCGCGCAGCGGGAGGGCCTGGCCGGGCTGAGGGCCGAGCTGGCCGCCCTGGACCCGGTCTCGGCGGAGCGGCTGCGGGACGCCCGCCGCATCGTGCGCGCGCTGGAGGTGTGCCGGCTGACGGGCCGCCCGTTCTCCGCGTTCATGCCGGAGCGCACATTCGCCCCGGAGGTCGCCCCCGTGGTGCAGCTCGGCCTGCGCCTGGACCGGGCCGAGCTGCACCAGCGGATCGCGGCCCGGGTGGAGCTCATGCTGGCCGGGGGGCTGCTGGACGAGGTCCGCCGCCTCGACGTCCCCGGGCCGGACGGGCTGCGGCAGGGGCCGACCGCGTCCCGCGCGATCGGCTACGCCCAGATGCTCGCCGTCCTCGACGGCGAGCTCACCGAGGCGGAGGCGGCCGAGCAGACCGTCGTGGCCACGCGCCGGTTCGCCCGCCGCCAGGAGACCTGGTTCCGGGCCGACCCGCGCGTCGTCTGGCTCGACGCGCAGGGCGAGGACGTCGTGGCGGAGGCGCTCGCCGTCGTCGCCGGGGCGCCACCTAGACTGGACCCATGACCGAGCAGCCCGCGGCGCCCGCCGCCCAGGACCCCCTCCCTGCAAGCGCGCCGCGCGTGCCGTTCACGAAGGGCCATGGCACGGGCAACGACTTCGTGCTGATCGCCGACCCGGACGGCAACACGCAGCTCGACGCCCAGCACGTCGCGCGGCTGGCCGACCGGCACCGGGGGATCGGCGCCGACGGCGTCATCCGCGCCGTGCGGTCCGCGCGCCTGCCGGAGGGTGAGGCGCTGCTCGCCGATCACCCCGAGGCCGAGTGGTTCATGGACTACCGCAACGGCGACGGCTCGATCGCCGAGATGTGCGGCAACGGGGTGCGCGTCTTCGTGCACTTCCTGGTCGAGAAGGGCCTCGTGGACCTGGCCCCCGGCCAAGCGATCACCATCGGCACGCGCGCCGGCGTGAAGGCCGTGACCCGGCTCGAGCACGGCTACGCGATCGACATGGGCCCCTGGTCCTACCTCGACCCCGAGCTGGCGGAGGAGGCGGCGTCGGACTCGATGGTCCTCGCCCACGGCCTCACCGATCCGCGGCCGGCGCTGAGCGTGTCGCTGGGCAACCCCCACACCGTGGTCCCGCTGGCCTCCTTCGCCGACCTGCAGGGCCTGGACCTGGGCCGCGCCCCCGAGGTGGACCCCGCCCCGCCGCACGGCACGAACGTCGAGTTCGTGGCCGCGCACGAGCCGCTCGTGCGCGAGGGCGTCGGCCGCGTGCGGATGCGCGTGCACGAGCGCGGGGTGGGTGAGACCCAGTCCTGCGGGACGGGCGCGTGCGCGGTGGCCGTGGCGATGCGCGCATGGGCGGGCGACCAGGGCACCGACTCGTGGCTCATCGAGGTGCCCGGCGGTGTGCTGGCCGTCGACGTCGTGCCGGGCCCGGAGGGGGCCGAGCACGTGGTCCTCTCGGGCCCGGCCGAGCTGGTCTTCGACGGCGAGCTCACCGTCTGAGCGTCAGCTCAGCTCGCCGAGCACCTCGTTGAGCGCCTCGGTGGCGGAGGGGTGCGTCCAGATCCCGTCGCGCAGCGCCGACGCCGTGACGTCCGCGCGCATGGCCAGGGCCACGAGGTTCACGAGCTCCTGCGCCTCCACGCAGTGCAGGCGGGCGCCGAGCACGAGGTCGGTGGCGGCGTCCACGACCACCTCGATGACGCCGTGCGCGTCCTCCTCGATCTTCGGGCGCGGCATGGCGGCGATCTTCGCCACGGGCTTGGAGGCGACCTTCACCTCGTGGCCGGCCTCGCGGGCCTGCTCCGCGGTCATGCCGACCGAGCCGAGCGGCGGCGTCGTGAAGACCGTGGTGGGCACGGCCACGCGGTCGGCGCGCGAGTACGCGCCGTCCCCGGCGAGCTGGCCGGTGACGATCCGGTGGTCGTCGAGGGAGATGTAGGTCTGCTGCTGCCCGCCGTTGACGTCGCCCACGGCCCACACGTCCGGCGCCGAGGTGCGCAGGTGCTCGTCGACGGCGATGAAGCCCTTCTCGTCCAGCTCGATGCCGGCGGCCGCCGGGTCCAGGGCCTCGGCGGTCGACGCGCGGCCGGTGGCCAGCACCACGATGTCCGCGGCGATCGGCTCGCCCTCCTCGAGGTCCACACGCAGGCCGCCGTCGGCCTCGGCGAAGCCCGTGGCGGAGGCCCCGGTGGCCAGGCGCACGCCGCGGTCCTGCAGGGCCTCGACCAGGGAGTCGCGGACCGCGTCGGACTCGTCGGGCAGGATCTGCTCGCCCCGCACCAGGACGGCCACCTCGGCGCCGAAGCCGGCCAGCATGGAGGCCAGCTCCAGGCCCACGGGGCCGGAGCCGACGACGACGGCGCGGCGCGGCGCGCGGGTGCGGTCCATCTGCAGCTGCAGGGTCTCGGAGTCGTGCACGCCGGGCAGGTCCACGCCGGGCATCTCGGGGCGCAGGGGGGTGGTGCCGGTGTTGACGACCACGTGCCGGGCGCGGATGGTCAGGCGCTCGCCGTCGTCGTCGCCGTCCGCGGCCTCGGCGGGGCGGACCTCGACGGTGCGCTCGCCGGTGAAGCGGGCCTCGCCCTGGACGAGGGTGACGGCGTCCAGGTCCTCGAGCATGGCGCGGTTCGCGTCGCGCAGCTTCGAGGTGAGGGCGTCGCGGAAGTCCCAGGCGGAGGCGACGGCGGCGTCCGGGTCGTCCCCGGGGCGGACGGCGTCGGCGCGGTGGACGAGGGCCTTGGTGGGCACGCACGCCACGTTGATGCAGGTGCCGCCGACCATGCCGGCGTCGCGCTCCACGAGGGTGACCTTGCTCCCCTGGGAGCCGAGCGTCTTGGCGAGGGTCTTGCCGCCCTTGCCCCAGCCGATCACCAGGATGTCGGTCTCGAGCTCGGCGGTGCCGGCGGCGGTCACGGTGTCCTTCACGGTGTTCAGGGTGCTCATGCCCTCGACACTATCCAGGACGGTTCGTTCAGGAGGAGGCTTCGGCCGCCCGCGAGATCCGCAGGATCCGGTAGCCCTTGACCGTGGCCGCCCGCGTCGCCGTGAACTCCCCGGGCGCCCGCTCCTGGAGCATCCCGGAGATCCACGGCAGCAGCGAGTCCGCCCCGAGGCTCTTCTGCACCACGAGCCAGGCCTCGCCGCCGGGGGCCAGGCGCGGCAGCCACTGCGCGAGCAGGTCGTGCAGGGCGGCCTTGCCGATGCGGATCGGCGGGTTGGACCAGATCAGGTCGAACCGGGCGTCGTCCGGGACCTGCTCGGGGGTGAGGAAGCGCGCGTTCTGCGCCCCGACGGCGGCCGCGTTGTCGCGTGCCAGGGCCAGGGAGCGCTCGTTCACCTCGACGCCGGTCACCTCGGCCTCGGGGGAGGTCAGGGCCAGGGTGAGGGCGAGCGGGCCCCAGCCGGCGCCGACGTCGAGGAACGCGCCGCGCGCCGGGGGCGCGGGGACGGCGGAGAGCAGGGCCGCGGTGCCCTTGTCGATCCCGTCCGGGGAGAACACGCCGTTGGCGGTCTGCAGGGTGACGCGCCGCCCGGCGATCTCGACGTCGACGCGGCGGCGCCGCTCAGGGGTGCCGGGGTCGGGGGAGAAGTAGTGCGCAGGCGAGGTCACGGCGTCCATCGTAGTCAGGCGGCGCCGGCGGCCCGCAGGTCCGCCAGGATCGCCCGCACGGCGTCCCGGCCGGCCCGGTTGGCGCCCACGGTGGACTGGGACGGCCCGTAGCCGATGAGGAACAGGCGCGGCTCGTCGAGGGCGCGGCCGTGCGCCGCCCGGATGCCGCCGTCGGGCGTGCGCAGGCGCAGCGGGGCGAGGTGGCGGACGGCGGGGCGGAAGCCGGTGGCCCAGAGGATGACGTCGGCGCGCTCGAGGGAGCCGTCGGGCATGCGCACCCCGTCCGGCTCGACCCGCTCGAACATGGGGTGGCGCTCGAGCACTCCGCGGGCCTGCGCCTCGCGCACCCAGTCGGAGCGGAACATGCCGGTCGCGCTCACCACGGAGCGCGGGGCCAGGCCGAGGCGGGTGCGCTCGTCGACGCCCTCCACCGACTCGGCGAGGTGGCCCGGGTCCGGGTCGTCGATCCAGCGGGGCTCGCGCCTGGTCACCCAGAGCGTGTCCGCCACGCGCGAGACCTCGGCCAGGTGCTGGGTCGCGGAGACGCCCATGCCCACGACCACCACGCGCCGCCCGGCGAACTCCTGCGGGCCGCGGTAGTCGTGGGTGTGCAGCTGCCGGCCGCGGAACTCCCGCCGGCCCGGCACCGCCGGCCAGTGCGGCGAGGTCCACGTCCCGGTGGCGTTGACCAGGAACCCGCACGTCCACGTGCCCGTGTCGGTGTGCACCCGGAACCCCTCGGCGGCCCCGGGCTCGCCGATCCGTTCCACCCTCGACACGCGCACGGGGCGGTGCACGCGCAGGTCGAAGCGCTCCTCGTACTCGGCGAAGTAGGCGGGCAGCACCGCGTTGGCCTGCGCGTCCGGGTCCGCCGGCGGCACCGGGTGGCCGGGCAGCTCGTGGATGTGGTTGACCGAGCCCATCGTGAGGGTGTCCCAGCGGTGCAGCCACGCCCCGCCGGGACGGTCCTCGGCGTCGAGGACGGCGAACGTGCCCGGCGACCCCCCGGGGGCCGGTCCCGGGGCCTCGCCGGGGCCGACGGGCAGGAAGCCGCGGCGGCGCAGGTGGTGGGCGGCGGAGAGCCCGGCCTGGCCGGCGCCGACCACGAGGACGGTGACGTGCCGGTCCGGGTGCGGGGTCATGCGGCCCAGCGTAGGCGGGGCCCGCGCGTGTTCGCCCACGGGGGAGGGGTGTCGCCGGCGACGGGCGGCCGCTAGGATGGTCCGCATGTTCCTGCTGTTCGCCTGATCGCCGCCGCCCGTCGAGCCCCCGCTCCGGCCGCCGTCGATCGCTCCGCATCCCGCTCCGGTCCGCGCCCCCGTGCGCCCGGATCCCGCCGACGCGAACAGGACACCCCCATGGACTTCATCGTCCGCCCCTGCACACCCGAGGACGAGCCGTCGTGGCTGCGCTGCCGGGTCCTCGCCTTCCTCGACACCCAGAACCACGACGACGTCCACGCCGCCCACCCCGTCCCCGACCCCGACGTGGCCGACCCCGCGGACTCGCTCCAGTGGGTCGCCGTGGTGCGTGACGGGCCTGACGCCGGCACGGTCGCCGGGATCCTCGACGCATCCGTGGGCGCCGCGGACGGCGACGACGCCGGGCTGGCCACGATCGACACCCTGGCCGTCCATCCGGACCACCGACGTCGGGGCCTGGCCGGCCGCCTGTTCGAGGCCGTCCTGGAGCGGCTGCCCGAGCGGGTCGGGCACGTGGACGCGTGGACGCGCGAGGACGAGGCGGCGAACGCCTGGTACCGCGCGCACGGCTTCGCCCGGGACCACGTGTACCTCCAGGTCCACCTGGAGAGCTGGGTGGACGGCGACGACGTCGCGGCCCTGATCCGGACCCCGCCCGCCCTCTCGGCCCCCGTCAAGGGGCTCTTCCACGCCTCCCTCGAGGACGAGGCGTGGATTCGCGAACGCTTCCACCGGGTGGTCCGCGTGAGCCGGTACGTCCGCCCCGTGGGGATGACCGGCTAGCGCGTCCGCCCCACCCACTACCCTGAACTGACATCGGGACGCCCGAGCGAGGCGCCCCAGAGGAGACCATGACTGAAGAGAAGAACCCCACTCCCGCCGGCGGCTCCGAGGACGAGATCCAGGCCGTGATCGACCGCATCCTGGCCGCCGACGACGCTCGCCGCGCCACCGAGCGCGAGGCGGCCGGGCGCGGCTCCGCGGACAGCGCCGCCGCGGACCACGAGGGCGCCCCGGACCGCTCCGGCGCGCTCGCGGGCCGCGCACTCGCCCTGGCCGAGGGCGGCGACGACCACACCGAGTTCGACGGCGACCAGGACGAGCTGGCCGCCCGGCACTCCCTGACCCGCGTCCAGGGCCTGTCCACCGAGCTCGAGGACATGTCCGAGGTCGAGTACCGCCAGCTGCGCCTGGAGCGCGTGGTGCTGGCCGGCGTGTGGACGGAGGGCACCGCGGAGGATGCGGAGAACTCCCTGCGCGAGCTCGCCGCGCTCGCGGAGACCGCCGGCTCGGAGGTCCTGGACGGCGTCATCCAGCGCCGCGCGACCCCGGACCCGGCCACGTTCCTCGGCAAGGGCAAGGCCCGCGAGCTGGCCGACGTCGTCGCGCTCACCGGCGCGGACACCGTGATCGTGGACTCGGAGCTGGCCCCGTCCCAGCGCCGCGCCCTCGAGGACGTGGTGCGCGTGAAGGTCATCGACCGCACCGCCCTGATCCTCGACATCTTCGCCCAGCACGCGACGTCCCGCGAGGGGCGGGCCCAGGTGGAGCTCGCCCAGCTCGAGTACCTGCTGCCGCGCCTGCGCGGCTGGGGCGAGTCCATGTCCCGCCAGGCGGGCGGCCGGGCCGCCGGCGGCGAGGGCATCGGCTCGCGCGGCCCCGGCGAGACGAAGATCGAGCTGGACCGGCGACGCATCCGCACCCGCATGGCCAAGCTGAAGAAGGACATCGCCGGCATGAAGCCGGCGCGCGAGGCCAAGCGGGCCAACCGGCGGCGCAACCGGGTGCCCTCGGTGGCGATCGCGGGTTACACGAACGCGGGCAAGTCCTCGCTGCTGAACCGCCTCACCCACGCGGGCGTGCTGGTGCAGAACGCGCTGTTCGCCACCCTGGACCCGACGGTCCGCAAGGCGGTCACGCCGGACGGCATCGGCTACACGCTCTCCGACACCGTGGGCTTCGTGCGCAACCTGCCCACGCAGCTCGTGGAGGCGTTCCGTTCGACCCTGGAGGAGGTCGCGGACGCGGACGTGATCCTGCACGTCGTGGACGCCTCCCATCCGGACCCGGAGGGCCAGATCGCCGCGGTGCGCTCCGTGCTGCGGGAGGTGGACGCCCAGTCCGTCCCGGAGATCATCGTGCTGAACAAGGCGGACGCCGCCGAGCCGGACGTGATCGCCCGCATCCGCGCCAAGGAGCCGCACACCGTGGTGGTCTCCGCCCGCACCGGCGAGGGCATCCCGGAGCTGGAGTCCGCCATCTCCGCGACCATCCCGCGCCCGGACGTGCGCCTCGAGCTGCTCGTGCCCTTCACGGACGGGCAGGTGGTCTCCCGCCTGCACTCGGTGGACGCGGAGATCCTCTCCGAGACGTACGAGGAGACCGGCACCCGGCTCACGGTTCTCGTCCGCCGGGACATCGCCGCAGACCTGGAGGGCTACCGGGTGGACGCCGCCGCAGGCGATGACGCCCAGGAGGCCGCCTCGGCATGACGGATTCGACGACGGGACCCGCCGGCGCCGTGCCGACCACGGACCGCGAGGAGGAGGCCCTGCGCCTGCTCGACGTGGTGGTCGAGGCCACCGGCGGCCAGCAGCGCGCCGGCCAGCGGGAGATGGTGCTCCAGGTGGCGCGCGCCCTGGAGTCGCGACGGCACCTGCTGGTGCAGGCCGGCACGGGCACGGGCAAGTCGCTGGCCTACCTGATCCCGGCGCTGCAGCACGCCATGGACCAGGAGGACCCCGTCGTCGTCGCCACGGCCACGCTCGCCCTGCAGGCGCAGATCATGAAGCGGGACGCCCCGCGGCTGGTCCAGGCGCTCGCGGGGGAGCTGCCGCGGGAGCCCGTCGTCGCCCTCGTCAAGGGCCGCTCGAACTACCTGTGCCGGCACAAGGTGGACGGCGGCTACCCCGGGGACGAGGGGGAGGAGACCCTCTTCGAGGTCGCCGACGACGGCGGCCTCATCGGCTCCGGCGAGGACGGCGAGCCCTCGTCCCCGCTCGGCAAGGAGGTGATGTACCTCCGGGCGTGGGCGGACGTCACCGAGACCGGTGACCGCGACGACCTGGAGGTCCCCGTCACGGACCGGGCCTGGCGGCAGGTCTCCGTGAACGCCGTGGACTGCCTGGGGGCGACCCGCTGCCCGCTGGCGGAGGAGTGCTTCTCCGAACGCGCCCGCGCGGACGCCGCCGGCGCCGACGTGGTGGTCACCAACCACGCGATGCTCGCCATCAGCGCGTTCGAGGGCCTGGCGGTGCTGCCGGCGTACTCGGCGGTGATCGTCGACGAGGCCCACGAGCTGCAGGACCGCGTCACCGGCGCGGTGACGGGGCAGCTGTCCGGGTCGATCGTGCACGGGGCGGCGACGTCCCTGCGGCGGCACACCTCCGTGGCCGTGGAGGACCTGATCGAGGCCGGGGCGGCCCTGGACCGCGCGTTCACGGACACCCCGTCCGGCCTGATCGCCGCGGGCCCGGACGACGTCCAGGAGCAGGCGCTCACGGCGGTCCTCTCGGCCGCGCGTCAGTGCTTCTCCGACCTCGGGAAGGACAAGGAGGGGGAGGCGGACGCCGGCCGGCAGATGGCCCGGTCCCGGCTGCTGGAGGTGGTCGAGGTGGCCGAGCGGATGCTGGCGGCCCGCCCCGAGGCGGACTTCCCGGAGGTCCTGTGGGCCACCCGCCCCGGGCGGTTCGAGCCGGGCTCCGGCTGGCAGCCCGGGGACGAGGCCGACCCGCCGCAGCTGTACGTCGCCCCGATCTCGGTGGCCGGCAGGCTGCGGGAGGGCCTGTTCGGCAAGGCGACCACGGTGCTCACCTCCGCCACCCTCACCGTGGGGCAGGGGGAGCGGCGCTTCGACTCCGTGGCCGGGGACGTCGGCCTGGCGGGACCGGACGCCCCGCGGTTCACGGCGCTCGACGTCGGCAGCCCGTTCGACTATCCGAGGCAGGGCGTGCTCTATGTGGCGCGGCACCTGCCGAAGCCGGGCCGCACCGCCTCGCCGGAGTCCCTCGACGAGCTCGAGGCGCTGCTGCGGGCGTCCAACGGCGGCGCGCTGGGGCTCTTCTCCTCGCGCCGGGCCGCGGAGGACGCCGCCGAGCACATGCGCCGGCGCCTGGGCAGGGGCCACACGGTCCTCTGCCAGGGCGACGCCACGCTCTCGGCGCTGGTGCGGCAGTTCGCGGACGAGCCGGACACGTCCCTGTTCGGCACCATGAGCCTGTGGCAGGGCGTGGACGTGCCCGGGCCCTCGCTGCGCCTCGTGGTGATCGACCGGATCCCGTTCCCGCGTCCGGACGACCCGCTGTCCCAGGCGCGGACCCGGGACGTCGCCCGGCACGGCGGCAACGGGTTCATGCGGGTCTCCGCCACCCACGCGGCGGTGCGCATGGCGCAGGGCGCCGGGCGCCTGGTGCGCTCCGTGGAAGACCGGGGCGTCGTGGCCGTGCTCGACTCGCGCCTGGCCACCGAGCGGTACGGCGGCTACATCACCAGCGCCCTGCCGGACTTCTGGCGCACCACCGACCGCGCGGTGGTGCACGGCGTGCTGGAGCGGCTGGCCCGCGAGGCGCACTGACGCGGACGGGCCCGCCCTCGACGGGTCCGGCGTCTCTCAGAGCGCGCGGAGGACGGTGACCACGCGGCCCATCAGGGTCGCGTGGTCGCCGAGGATCGGCTCGTAGGCCGTGTTCTGCGGCAGCAGCCAGGTGTGCCCGTCGCGTCGGCGCAGCGTCTTCACGGTGGCCTCGTCGTCGAGCAGCGCGGCCACGATGTCCCCGTTCTCCGCGGTCTCCTGGCGCCGGACGACCACCCAGTCGCCGTCGCAGATGGCGGCGTCCACCATGGAGTCGCCGACGACGCGCAGCATGAACAGGTCGCCCTCGCCGGTGAGCCGGCGCGGGACGGCCATGACGTCCTCGACCTGCTGATCGGCCAGGATCGGCCCGCCGGCCGCGATCCGCCCGACCCAGGGGACCTCCACCGTGGCACCCTCGGACGCACCCGTGTGCCAGGACGGGATCTCCGGTGCCCCCGGGGCGGCGTCTGCGACCGCGGCGGCGCCGTCCTCGTCCCGCAGCACCTCGAGGGCCCGCGGGCGTCCCGGATCGCGCCGGAGGTAGCCGAACCGCTCGAGCTGCCCGAGCTGGTGGGTGACGGAGGAGAGCGATGCGAGGCCCGCGGCGTCGCCGATCTCCCGCATGGACGGCGGATACCCGCGCTCGGCGATGGCC
Source organism: Micrococcus sp. ACRRV (assembly GCF_022346985.1). NCBI lineage: Bacteria > Bacillati > Actinomycetota > Actinomycetes > Micrococcales > Micrococcaceae > Micrococcus > Micrococcus sp. ACRRV. The sequence goes on along the minus strand of NZ_JAKRNH010000061.1, from coordinate 2,038 downwards.
TGGCGGATCGTGCGCACGATCCGACGCTGCCGGTCGGTCAGGGGCTGGGCGCCGCCGGGTGGCGGCGTCGGCGAGGTGGCCATGCCGGGGGTCCGTTCTCTCGGGGAAGGAGCCTTAACGTGTCCGCGCCGCGTGATGACGTGGGGATGTCGGCCGGAACGGCGCGTCCGCTCTGGCCTCGACCCTAGTCGAGTGCGCCCCCGCATTCAAAGATGTGTTCGAGGTCTCCTGGGCGTGTCTCGAACGGATGTGCTAGGAATGGGTTCGAACCGAATCGAACAGATGTTCGACTCACCCGCTCCGGCGGGAGGAAGGCAGAAGACCATGACCGCCGTCACCGCTGTGCTCTCCCGGACCCACCAGCTCACCTCCGTCCGCGCACGGCCGACCCGCGCCGTCGCGACCTCCACCCGTGCCGCCGCGCGGACGTCCGGCGTGCGACTGACCCGCCGCGGGCGCCTGCTCTTCCGCGGGCTGCCCGTCATCCTCTCCGTGGCCGCCGCCACCGTCGCCGCCGCGTTCTTCGCGGGTGTCCTCTTCTCCCCGCCCGCCGTGTCGGCGGACACCCCGGCCGAGGAGCTCCAGACCGTCACGGTGATGCCCGGGGACAGCCTCTGGACCATCGCGCGGGACGTCGCCCCGGAGGCGGACCGCCGGGACACCATGCGCCGCATCGACGAGCTGAACGGCCTCGAGGGCCGGGATCCGGAGCTCGGCCAGGAGCTCTACGTGCCCCCGACGCGCTGAGGCCCGCCACACCGAGATTCCGCCGTCTTGGCGCGCCGCGTCGGACCTCCGACGCATGGGGCCGCAGGCGGGTCCGGCTTCCTAGGATGAGCACCATGACCGACCTGAGCTCCCTGCCCCTGCGTGACTCCCTCCGCGGCCAGAGCCCCTACGGCGCCCCTCAGCTGGACGTCCCGTACATGCTCAACACCAACGAGAACACGCACCCCGTGCCCCCGGCGGTCGCCGAGGCGATCACGGCGCGGGTGGCTAAGGTCGCCGGCGGGCTGAACCGCTACCCGGACCGCGAGTTCACCGAGCTGCGCGAGCACCTCGCCGCCTACCTGGGCCACGGCATCACCCCGGAGCAGGTCTGGGCCGCCAACGGCTCCAACGAGGTCCTCCAGCAGATCCTGCAGGCCTTCGGCGGTCCCGGCCGCACCCTGCTGAGCTTCCTGCCGTCCTACTCGATGTACCCGCTGCTGGCCAACGGGACGGACACCGCGTTCGTGGACGGCGGCCGCGCCGCAGACCACACGCTCTCCGCAGAGCACGCCGCGGCCCTGGTTCGGGAGCACCGTCCGAACGTCGTGTTCCTCGCCTCTCCGAACAACCCCACCGGCACCGCCCTGGGTCTGGACGTCATCGAGGCGATCTACGCGGCGCAGGCGCAGAACGAGGCCGAGGGCGGCCACGGGGCCATGGTCGTGGTGGACGAGGCCTACGCAGAGTTCGCGCTCGCCGGCACGGACTCCGCCCTCACCCTGCTGCGGGGGCGGGAGCGGCTGATCGTCACCCGCACCATGTCCAAGGCATTCGCCCTGGCCGGGGCTCGCCTGGGCTACCTGGCCGCGGACGCCGCCGTCGCGGACGCCCTGCGCCTGGTCCGCCTGCCGTACCACCTCTCCGCGGTCACGCAGGCCACGGCCATCGCCGCGCTCGAGCGTGTGGACGAGCTCCTGGAGACCGTCGAGGACATCAAGGGCCAGCGGGATCGCATCGTCGCCGAGCTGACCGGGATGGGGCTCGTCCCCGCGGTCTCCGACTCCAACTTCGTGTTCTTCGGCCGCCTCGCGGACGCGCACGCCGTCTGGGAGGCGCTGCTGGAGCGCGGGGTCCTCGTGCGCGACGTCGGCATCCCCCACCACCTGCGGGTCACCGCCGGCACGGAGGAGGAGACCACCGCGTTCCTCGACGCGCTGCGCGAGATCGTCGAGCAGGATCCCGCCGTCGTCTCCGCCGTCGACGCCGACTGACCCACACCGGGTCCCACCCGTGCCCCCGCCTAGGATGGTGGGTGCCCTTCCCGCCC